>JAKIYU010000086.1 GCA_022708385.1 Bacteroidota bacterium
GCATAAGGAATATGACCGTATTTGTTCATGCTATAGCCTATTTTACCAGTATTTGGATAGGGCTTGACCTGAAAATGAAACTGATGAAAGAGAAAATATTTATCCTCTCAAAACGTTTTTTTGGCGTTCCTTCATTCTATAATTATGCTATTGCTGATGGTATCTTTGAACTGCTCAAATACACCAAAACCGGAATAGATAAAGTAACAACAAAAATTGGTATAACACTAAATGATTTTCAATTATTTTTATTCCCTGAAATAGAACCTGAACCTATCTGAAAAAATGGGGAAACTCCAGTAATAGTTATTAACAAGAAAATTTCAATTTAGGTATAAAGTTTATAAACTCTTGCTTGAAAATGATCTCTTAAAAAAGTATGCTGTAATGGATTTTTTTAAAATGATTAGCGAAATACGTATTGTGAAAATTAACAATCAGTGGCATAAAGCAGAAACTATACAGAAAACAGTTGATTTAATGAATAAACTGAATATTCATATTACGTAAAACATAGAAAAGTTACGGTTTAATACTAAGCCTGCTTCTACTGGATTGTTATGAATATAGTTTAGCTTTTGCCATATAAACTTGTTCGAATATAAAACCATTGGCCGATTTCCGTCTTGCCATACTTTGTAATTTTTAATACGTTTTAATCTTTCCCCTTCTTTTCTAAACACAGTCATGGCATTTTTTGAAAATGCACTGTTGTCTGCTTCTGTTTTTTTTGAAATTTCTTTTGAAGTATATTTTTTTAAATCGCGTAAAACTTCAGAAACGGACTCTAAACCGTTCGATTGCACAATTAGATGAACATGATTGGACATAATACAATAGGCATATATTAAAAGTCCTCTTTTTTGCTGATAAAATTTTAATGCATTAAGAATAATCATCTTATAGGGATCCTCTTGCAGTACTTTCAACCACTCAACAATTGTGAATGTGACAAAATAGGCTTTGTCTTTTTCTGCGGTTTTGTATTTTTCTGACATGATAAACAAAAATACAATGTTCTAAAATATTAGAAATGGATGGCGCATTAATTTATTGCTTTTTGTACGCGTCAGGAGACGCGCACGAACAGTTTTTTTACGTGCGCCATCAGGGGCACATGTCATTCATGAGACTAACCATCAGTGTTAAGAAACTGTCTCAAGAGTATTGTTTTTGTCATTTTGAACGCAGTGAAAAATCTCAACTTGCTGATAATTAGATTCTTCGCTTTGCTCAGAATGACAAGTTTTTAACTTTTGAGGCAGCCCCACGCTCGGCGAAGTCTTGTGTGGTGGCTGCTGTGAGCGGGTAGACTTCGTCAATTTGTTATAGCAACAAATGACATAACCAATCATTTTAATATATTTTGGGTATTTATTGTTTTTTACAAATATACGTATTTTGTTAGTTTAAACACAAACGTCTGCTCTTAGTCTTAAACCCTAAATGCCTTTTTCATTGATTCAACTTCGTCGCTTGCTATCCCCACAGCTTTTGCAATAGTTCGCCATTCTGAAACTGCTGAAATTACTTTCTTCAAAATAGTCGATGCCTCGTTTTCACTCAATTTAAAGTACTTTGCCACATCAAGAGCAATGTTTGTATCCAGGGCATTGTCTGTTTCTGAAATATTGAGGCTTAATCCGCTTCCATAAGGATTTGGATTCATATCAAAAGCGGGCGATAACCGCCAGCCCGACGGGGTTAAAAGGAAACCATGATTACGCAAATGATCATCCGTGTTTGAAACAAGAATATTGAAAACTATTCTTCTCCACAATTGCGCCATGTCTTTTTTGGACTCAGGGCTGCTGCGTTGAATGAATTCGAGCAGTTCAAGATAACTCACACCCTCATCTGTATCTGCCCCGTCGTTATAGCCCAGGAGTGTCATAGCTGATGCGAAATGAATTCTTTCTTTTCCTGACCGGTCAAAACGTTTTGATAAATAGATGTGTTGTTTTCCTGATAGATTCAGCAACTTTGCTTGCGGCACATCTATTTCTGCTTTACGGGCTATTTCATGCAAAACCATCTCCCAAGCGCCTGTATTTTTTTTATCATGTATGCTTGGAAATTTTGCAATCCAAAGATTTTTTCCCTCATCCAGAACACTTGCCTTTGGCCTGGCGCCACCCAACGATGAGCCTGGTGCAAACAATAAGGAAAGCCAGTGAAAATATTCAGGATTATCAATTGTATCATCTCTTTCAATCTGTAAGCTAGCGTATTCTAATTCCCGAAGTGTTGTCCATGGCGGTGATGCCATTTCTTTTTGATTGTTAAGGAAATCTCCTTCTTCTTCAAGTTTGAAACGCAGTCCGCCAAGCCTGTGCCCATCATATACACCAAGCAGAAAATCACTCTCATATAATGTCTGCTCTGCTCTTTTTTCTCTTTTAGCCATTGCAGCTTCTCTTCTTCGCATGAGCATCCGGCCCCACCTGTCCGGCGAGGAATCAAGGAACAGCCCAAAGTTCGGTTTATCGTCAGGCGCATATTGTTTTCCCTGGTACAGCCCAAGATGGGGATCAAGGCGCTGGGCATATTCAGACCGAAGCCACAGGGAATCGTATTCAAATGAAAAGACTTCTTTTCCACGAACTCTCTGTACCTTTAAAACACCAAGGTGTTTAATGGCTTTAATAGCTTTCCAATCAGCATAAACAAGGATTCTTCTATACTTTTCAGTTGCCATAAATTATTTTTTTTGTTTAGGCGCCCGGTCTTTGGGTACGAGTTGCGCATCCTGGAGTTTCCTGCCCAACGGATCATGAGCGGCTACCAATCCTAAATCCTTTTCAAGGCCCAGAATAAAAAGAACCTGCAAATAACTTCCAATGGCTACCTCGGGCGCGCCTTTTTCAATTTTCCACAGTGTCTTTCGTGCCATCCCTGCCCGCTCCGATACCTGCACGGAACTTAATTTCCTTCTCAAACGGGCCAAACGGATATTTTCACCTAATTCGTTGAGAAGTCGCATGTTTTTTGGTAAAATAACAAGTTCTTTTTTCATAGATGTTTCTTAAATATTGCAAATATACGTGTTTTTGTTTACATAAAGAAACATTATAATGAATTTTCACACTTTTTACGTTAAAATTTCCTCTAATTATTAATTTTGCAGTTTAAAAATTAATTTTATGCCTGCTTATAAAAACAGTATTCGTTTTATTCTGGATGGAAAAATTACAGAAATTGATTTTGAAAAAGAAGGTTTAAGTCCCACCCAAACGCTGTTGCACTACCTGCGATCGCTGCCCGGGCACAAAGGCACCAAAGAAGGCTGTGGCGAAGGCGACTGCGGAGCCTGTACCGTGGTGTTGGGCGAGCTTATAAACGATAAAATAGTTTACAAGGCTGTTGACTCTTGCCTTATATTCTTGCCCATGGTTCACGGCAAACAGGTCATTACCATCGAAAACCTGGCAACACATAAAACCGGCAAAACAATATTACACCCCGTACAACAGGCTGTTATTGATGAAAATGGCTCCCAGTGCGGATTCTGTACACCGGGATTTATAATGTCCATTTTTGCGCTTTATAAAAATGAAACCAAACCCTCTGCGGAGCTGATACGCAATGCCCTGGCCGGAAACCTCTGCCGCTGCACAGGTTACCATGCCCTGCTGAAAGCCACGCAAAAAGTGTTTAAAGAAAAAAAAGAAGACCATTTTTCTAAAAATGAACCCAAAGTAAAAGCGCTTTTAACCGGACTTGCCACAAAAGATGTAATAACTATTGAAAGCAGGGGGCAACGCTATCTGAAACCGTTTACATGCCAACAGCTTCTTGAGCTTAAAAAGACCTTCCCTGATGCATTGATAGTGAGCGGGTCAACAGATTGCGGGCTCAAGGTCACAAAAAAACATGAAGTCCTGCCGTTAATTATCGATATTTCGGACGTGGCGCAACTTTCGGTAATAAAAAAAACAAAAAACATCTGGCATATAGGTGCAGGCGCTAAACTCGAAATAATACGAAACGCTGTAAAAAAGGATTTGCCTGTTCTTTATGATATGCTAACGGTGTTCGGGTCCAAACAAATCCGCAACATGGCCACCCTGGGTGGCAACGTCGGCTCGGCTTCTCCCATAGGCGACACCCTGCCGGTGCTTTTTGCCCACAACGCCACCGTAGTTTTACAAAATACCAAAGCCGAAAGAGAAATACCCATTGCCGGTTTTATTACGGGTTACAGGCAAACCATAATCAATAAGGATGAAGTCATTACTGCCATCAGAATTCCTGTGCCTGATAAGAATTCTTTCATTAAATCCTATAAAATCTCCAAGCGGAAAGACCTCGACATCTCTACCGTAAGCGCCTGTTTTAATCTGGAACTGAATGGGGACAAGGTTAAGCAAATAATTCTTGCTTTCGGTGGTATGGCTGCTTGTACCCAAAGGGCGCTTAAAACCGAAAACTTCCTGAAAGGTAAAGTGTGGAACGAAAAAAATGTACAGACAGCGATGCCCTTAATTGAAAAAGATTTTTCGCCCATATCCGATGCAAGGGCTGGAAAGGAAATGCGTATGATGGCGGCTAAAAACCTTTTAATGAAATTGCTATTGGATACTAATGAGAAACAAATAAAGTGAACTAAAGTGAACTAAAATGAACTAAAGTGAGCTAAAGTACTTAAAATGAATGTTTTGCTAATATAATTTTAGGCACTTTAAGTACTTTAGGCACTTTAAACTCTACAACTATGAATAAAGTACAATCCCAGATTCCCCACGAAAGCGCACAGCATCATGTAACCGGCCAGTCAGTATATATAAATGATATAGACCATGTGGCCAACCTCCTGCACGGCAGGATAGTTTACAGTCCTCATGCGCATGCCCGTATAGTATCGTACGATATCAGCAAAGCTCGAAAACTTAAAGGCGTAAAAGCAGTGCTGACGTATAAAGACATTCCCGGGCACAACAACATAGGGCCGGTGGTGCATGATGAACCCTGCCTTGCGGTGGACAAAGTAGAATTTATAGGACAGGCCGTATTTCTGATTGCCGCAGAAACCGAGGATGTGGCGCGGGCAGCGGAAAAACTCATCAGCATACAATACGAGCCCCTCGAAGCCATCACCGACCTGCCCACTGCCATCAGAAAAAAGAACCTTATTGCACCGCCCCGTAAAATTGAAACAGGGAACACCACCCAAGCCCTTAAAAAAGCGCCCCACTCCCTTAAAGGCACCCTGGTAATAGGTGGACAGGAGCACTGGTACCTCGAAACACATGCCGCTCTTTGCGTGCCCGATGAAGACCATTATAAAGTGTATGCATCTTCTCAGAACCCTACCGAAACACAAATTCTGGTGGCTGAAGTGCTTGGGTTGCCAAGCAACTGCGTCGAAGTAGAAGTAAAACGCATGGGCGGCGCCTTTGGCGGCAAAGAAACACAGGGCAACCATTATGCCTGCTGGGCTGCCTTACTGAGCTGCAAAACAGGCCAACCCGTAAGAATTTCCCTTTTCCGCGACGACGACCAGAAAACAACGGGTAAACGCCATCCGTTCATTATTGATTATGAAGTGGGTTTTGATGATAAAGGTGTTATCAGCGCTGTGGACTTTGTACAAAATGCCAATGCAGGCTATGCCACCGACCTTTCAATGGCAATACTCGAGCGTGCCATGCTCCATGCCGAAAACGCTTACTACATCCCCAATATGCGTATCATTGGTCGGGCATATAAAACAAATCTGCCCTCAAATACAGCTTATCGTGGCTTTGGAGGTCCACAAGGTATGGCTGCTATGGAAACTATCATCGACCGCATTGCACGCACCCTGGGCAAAGATGCCACCGAAATACGCTTTCGCAACTTCTACGGCATATCCGACCGTAATATAACCCCCTACGGACAAATGGTCGAAAATAACCGCCTGTTTACGGTTTACGATAAAATTATCCGCAGTAGCGATTACTACAACCGCAGAGAGGTTGTAAACAAATTCAATGCAGCCCACAAATACGCCAAAAGAGGCCTGGCCCTTACCCCGGTTAAGTTCGGTATTTCATTTACCACTTCGTTCCTCAACCAGGCCGGTGCTTTGGTGCATATATACAAGGATGGCTCAGTCCTCGTCAGCCACGGGGGGACCGAAATGGGGCAGGGGCTGCACACCAAAATCATGCAGATAGCCGCTGCCGAGCTGGGGGTATCTATCCACCGTATTAAAGTAGGTCCCACAAACACGTCCAAAGTACCTAACACTTCACCCACGGCTGCATCGTCGGGCACCGATATGAATGGCATGGCCGTGAAAAACGCTGTTGATAAACTTAAAGAACGTATAGCTGAAGTGGTGGCCGCCCATTTTAATGAGAAAGCCGGCAAAAACAGTTCGAGAAAAGAAAACATCATTTTCGAAAACGATGTTATTTACGACAGCACCAACAAGAAACGGTGCCTTGCATTTGAAGAAGCTGTAACCATAGCCTACCTTAAACAAACCAGCCTCAGCGCCACAGGCTATTACAGGACGCCCGATGTCAACTTTAACAGGGAAACGGGCAAGGGTAAGCCTTTTCATTATTACACTTTTGCCATGGCGGTAGCCGAAGTGGAAGTGGACATACTTACAGGGCACCACAAAATCTTGCGCACCGATATTGTTTTTGACCTGGGTGATTCTATAAACAAGCTTATCGACCGTGGACAGATTGAAGGTGCTTTTATCCAGGGTGTGGGCTGGTGTACTACCGAGGACATGAAATACGATAAAAACGGCAACCTGCTCAATCACAGTCCCGATACCTATAAAATACCTACCATAAGCGATATCCCCGAAGATTTCCGTGTAACCATCCTCGACGGCATACCCAATCCCAACACCATACGCCGCAGCAAAGCCGTGGGCGAGCCTCCCTTTATGCTCTGTTTCTCGGTATGGCTGGCCATTAAGGATGCCATTTCAGCCGTAACAAACCACAAAAAAGAGCCTGCGTTCAGTATTCCGGCTACGAATGAAGTTATTTTATCTGCCGTGGATAGCCTTATTAATGGAATTGATAGCCACAAAGCCACCAAGACACAAAGGGAAAAAAAATAAAGTGTCTGAAGTATTCCGATGGCTATTAGGATAAAGTGCCTAAAATACTTAAAGTTGGCCATTCGGACGCAGGCAGTGTGAACCACGAATGCACGAAGCACCACAAAGAAGATAGCTACGAAGTCACCAAGGTACGAAGGGTCACAAAAAAAGCAAGTAAGCAATTTTTTGTTACCTTTGCACACTTTTAATTTTTAAAGAATACAACTATGAACACATTCGAAAAAATCAGAGAATTATCCGTAAAGTACACCGATTACACGGCACAAAATTTATCCAAACTTGTTAAAATAAAATCGCTGAGCCTTCAGGAAAAAGACGTACAGCTTGAACTCAAACGCCAGATGGAAGAAGCCGGTTTCGACGAAGTATTCATTGACGGGTTGGGCAATGTTATAGGCCGCATAGGTAACGGGCCAAAAAAGATAGCTATAGATGCACACATGGATACTGTTGATGTCGGCAATATGGCCAACTGGGAATTCGACCCCTTTTGTGGCACTGTAAAGGATGGCTATGTATGGGGCCGTGGCACCGTTGACCAGAAAGGCGGAGCGGCATCATTCATCACTGCCGGCCGCATCCTTAAAGAAATAGGCGTTCCCGAAGATGTTACTGTTTATTTTGTAGGTTCTGTTATAGAAGAAGACTGCGATGGCCTGTGCTGGAAGTACATAATCGAAGAAGATAAACTGCGTCCCGACTGCGTTATCAGCACCGAACCCACCAACCTCAATATCTACAGGGGTCACCGCGGCCGCATGGAAATGCACATGATTTTCAACGGTGTTTCTGCCCATGGCTCTGCCCCCGAAAGAGGTGTTAATGCCGTTTACAAGGCATCCAGAGCGTGTCTCGAAGTAGAAAAACTACACGAAAACCTCGCTCACGACGAATTTCTGGGCAAGGGCAGCGTGACCGTTTCCGAGTTCATCTCCGGCAGCCCTTCGCTTTGCGCCGTGGCCGATTTTGCACGTGTTCATCTCGACAGAAGGCTTACCTGGGGCGAAACAAAAGATAGTGCCGTAGCCGAAATCAACAACATCGTACAAAAAGAAGGTGGCAAAGTAGAGGTGTTGCAGTATAAAGAAACCGCCTATACGGGCCTTGAATATGGTATGGAAAAATATTATCCCACATGGAAAATTGAAGAATCACATCCTGTCGTGGTCAATGCTGTTGAAAGTTATGTTAAACTTTATGATAAAAAACCCCTTGTGGATAAATGGACATTCTCAACCAATGGTGTTACCATACAGGGCATTTATGGTATTCCTGTTATTGGTTTTGGACCAGGCAACGAAGTGCTGGCCCATGCACCCAATGAAAAAACACCCCTAGAACATCTGGTGGTGGCTTCAGCTTTTTATGCCGCCTTTGTAATTAATTATTAACATTCGGTTGGCATAAGCTATTTTTTGTTACATTTGTTAATCGTATTAATATTCATTAAAAAAAAACACGAATTATGATAGGAGTAAACAGGGTAATTCTTATTGGCAACCTGGGCAGAGACCCAGAAATAAGGCAACTTGAAAGTGGCACAAAAGTAGCCACCTTTTCATTGGCCACCACCGAATCGTACAAAAACAAAGAAGGCAATAAAATTGACCAAACCGAATGGCACAACATTGTCCTTTGGAGAGGGCTGGCCGAGGTTGCTGAAAAACACCTCAAAAAAGGCAATACAATTTACATTGAGGGAAAAATACGCACCCGTTCGTGGGACGATAAGGATGGCAATAAAAGATATACCACCGAAATTGTTGGTGATAATATTACTATGCTGGGCGGGCGCAAAGAACAGGATGGAATGTCTGTTCCAAACACTACTGCAACTCCGGAACAACCGGATGTTATACACGGCAGCGAATCGGATGATTTGCCGTTTTAGGAACTTTTATAAAAGTTTTTTTGGTATATTAATTTTTTCATTAATTTTGCACTTCCAAAATTAATGGTACCATAGCTCAGATGGTAGAGCAACGGACTGAAAATCCGTGTGTCCCTGGTTCAATTCCATGTGGTACCACTTCAAAAGCCTGAAAATCAGGCTTTTATTGTTTTATGCATTACGTCTATATTATTTTCAGTGAAAAGTTAACCCAACTTGAGCATAATTACCAGAAAAAAGGATAATTTTTTCGATTTTTCTTTAATTTTTTCTTACATATAAATCGTATAATACTCAATATCAATATGATATGATTTTTGGTTAAATATGTAG
>JAKIYU010000087.1 GCA_022708385.1 Bacteroidota bacterium
TAAGCGAAAGTTGCTGGTTACGGGCGGTACTTGTAGAAACGGATTTGAACCTGTTGAGCCAGGTGGCACAGCAAAGTTCCCTGCCGCAGGAACCAATGCCACCAATACGGCTGGCTTCCTGTCTGACCCCGATTTGTTTCATCTCAACTCTGACTGAAAACGCTTCTGCAAAGTATTTTATCAATTCTCTGAAATCAACTCTTTCATCAGCAGTATAATAAAAGGTGGCTTTTGTTTTATCGCCCTGGTATTCGACATCGCTGATTTTCATTTTTAGTTTAAGGTCATTGGCAAACGCTCTTGAGCGCATTTTTGTACTTTCTTCGAGTTCAACGGCCGAAATCCATTTGTCAATATCGGAAGCTTTGGCTCTGCGGTAAAGTTTTTTTAAAGTTTCGGGGTTTTGGTCTTTCTTTTTGTGCTTTTGTTTAATTTTAGCAAAAGGCCCCAGGCTGTTTACAATGCCGATATCATGACCGGGACTTGCTTCAACAGCTACAATATCACCGGTTTCGAGCATAAGGTCGGCAGGTTTTATAAAGAAATCGCATTTGGCATTTTTAAAACGCACTTCGACCACATTATGATTGCATGCTTTTGAAAAATTTTTATTATCGTAAGGTGCCAGCCAGTCGTAAGAACTCATCTTGCAACAGCTTTGGGAAAAAAGTTTGTCGTTTTTTGTAAACGACTTGGGTATATATTTACAGCCTCTGCTTTCAAAAAAGTTGTTCATTATTATCAATTTTGCTCAACGGTGTAAGTTATAGTTGAGAAACAAGTTTCAAAATTACAAAATAGTTGGGAAATACAATGAAATAATACAGTATTTATAATTTCAATAATTTAACGAGGGTAAAAGAGGTATCCATAAGCACAACGCGCTGGTTAACGTTGCGTTCGATATGAAAAAAAGCTTTATTAAATGCTTCTGTAATATTGTCAATGTTCCGGTGGTTAATGAAAGGCGAAAACCTGGTAAAGAAATCGATTTCATCCTGGGGCAACTTGAGGATGTTTTGATTTTTTAGATTGTTCATAATCAGGCAGTTGTGGGTTGCTTTAAGCGCATAGGAAAAAAAACGTTTGAATTTTTCACGTCCGCCGGGAGCTTTTGAAATGCTTTCGATCCACCCAATGATAGCGGCATAGTCTCCTTTATAGCAAGCCCGCATCCAGTTACTGAAGTTTTCGAAATTAAAGTTGGTGTCTTCAATGTTGTCTATTAATCGTAACGCTTCAGTGTAGTTGCCGTTTGCCATCTTAGCCAGTTGCATGGCCTGAAAACTGTCGAGGTTGTTTGTTTTTTGAATTTGATCTGCAATATCTTTGTCGGTAAGTTTTTTTATTTTAACTAATTGGGTACGCGAAAGAATGGTGTTTAATATTTGGTCGGGGTTTTCGGTAATTAAAATAAAGAGCGTTTTGTCAGGTGGTTCCTCGAGTAATTTCAGAAGTTTTGGGGCAGATGCATGATACATTTTTTCTGCCATGTACATGATAAAAATCTTATAGTCGGATTCAAAAGATTTGAGGGACACGGTTTTAATAATATCATTGCAATCGTCGGCATAAATAGTGGCTTGTTTATTTTCAATATCAATAAAATCAAGCCAGTCTTCGAGGGCAATATATCCTTTGTTTTTAAGTATAAATTCCCGCCATTCCTTTATAAAAACCTTGCTTTCGGGCTTACTGTTTTTTTTTGTAGAGGCGGTAGGAAAGTAAAAATGGAGGTCGGGATGTATAAGTTTATTGTATTTAATACATGAATTGCACACACCGCAGGAGTCGTCGTTTTTTTTGTCAGTGCACGAAATATATTGAGCATAAGCAATAGCTAAAGCCAGTTTTCCGGAGCCCTCCGGGCCAAGAAACAACTGTGCATGACTGACCCTGTTTTCTTTAACAGTGCTTATCAGTTTATTTTTAATGTAATCCTGACCAATAATATCTTTAAATTGCATATATTTATAATAAACCACATGTTAAAGACACGTGATGTGTGTTGCAAAAATAATAAACGCGAAATTAATTATTAAGAAATAATTATTTAATGGAACGAAGAAAAAATTACAAAAACTTTGGGGAAATATTTATTGTTCTTCGCATTTGCTCAAACATTCAACAATTTGAGAAAGAGCGTTGTGTTTGAGAGAATAGATGGTGTTTTTGCCGTCGCGTTTTGAAACGAGAATGCTTTTGTTTTTCAGAAGATTGAGATGGTGCGATGCCGAAGCTTGCTCAATACCCAGTGCGGTGTAAATTTCAGTAACATTCATTTTTTTATTGTCGAGCAGCAATTTAATTATGGCAATTCTCATGGGGTGTGCTATAACACGCAGTTTACTACTGGCTTCCTTTAATCTCTTGACGTCTAAAAAATTTTTGTTCATTGTAAAGAGCTCCTATGTTTATAATTAATTAATGAATTGGTTGCAATAATTGATAATATTTACAAAATATTGAATAATCAAAATATCATTATCATTTGCAATATTAATATAATTTTTTTGAATTATATAGAAAAAATATTTATTTTATTATTTTTTAAAAAATTATCTAATTTATATAAAAACCTGTTTGTGTTTTTCAAGGTTTTTGTCTATAATTTCATCAAGGTTTAAACTCAAATAAGTCAAGTTCCATATTTTCTTTTCTTTTGTAAGGTTTTTCTCTCTTTCGTTTGAATAATCCTTTACGTTTAACTACTCTTTTTTTCTTTTTATCATAAACATGCGTTTTATATTCTTTTTTTTCGACATTGGGGCCGAAAGAGTCGCTGGTACGTGGTTTTTTTCTGAAGCGGAACGAAGACTTTTCTGTTACCGTCTTTTTTTTCTTACTGAAAGCAAAAGCACCTTCTTTCGATTTTGCAACCGAACCGAAAGAATCGTTAAACTTTAATGGTGTGTAAGAAGGGGCTGGCATAACATAAAAACTGCTGTTAAAAATATTAAACCTTTCGGGGCTGAGGGAAGACCTGAAATCAACCGCCCATCCGTTGTTTCTGCAATACCTGTCCACATTGTAATGCGGTTTAAAATTAGCGGCCCACCCGTCGGGGCTGTTGAACCGCAGAGGGTTTAAGGACGACTTGAAGTTGGATGCCCATCCGCTGCCATGGCCTATTTTGCCATATCTTTCTTTGTCGAGTTCGTACCTGAAATCAACTGCCCATCCATCGGTTTTTATAGCTTTACAACCGCATAAAAACAGAAATATAAATGATAATATATATTTAAAGCGTTTCAAAAAAGAGGATTAAAAATACATAAAAAGGAACTTTGTCGAAAGAATGTTATTAAAAATCTAAAATACAAACAATCAGTTAAATATGTAGATAAAATGTTGTTTATTTGCAAAAGTTAAAATTAAATAGTATAAACGAAAAATATAAGAAAATGTTTAGAAAAATTGTCTTGCTTATAGGTATTATATTTGTCGGAAGCCTTGTCCGGGCTGATGAAGGCATGTGGTTGCTTCAGCTTATCGAAAAGAACAATTACAGGGATATGCAGCGGTTGGGTTTAAAATTGAGTGCCGAAGATATATACAGTATAAACAAATCAAGCTTAAAAGATGCTGTAATACAATTCGGAAGAGGCTGCACAGGGGAAATTATATCAGCCGAAGGATTGATACTTACCAATCATCATTGTGGTTATTCCCAAATACAGGCACACAGCACTGTGCAAAATGATTATCTTAAAGAGGGCTTCTGGGCTATGACTCGTACCGAAGAGCTGCCCAATGAAGGACTCACGGCCCGTTTTCTTATACGCATTGAGGATGTTACCGAAAAAATTTTGTCCGGTTTAAAAGAGACTATGACCGAAACAGAGAGAAGTAATAAAGTTAAAGAGCTGAGCAGTAAAATTGAAAAGGAAGCCGTTGCGGGAACCCATTATGAGGCCAGTGTGGGCGCTTATTTCGAAGGGAATGAGTATTATTTGCTTGTGTATGAGGTTTTTAAAGATGTGCGGCTGGTGGGTGCACCGCCTTCATCTATTGGTAAGTTTGGTGCTGATACTGACAACTGGATGTGGCCAAGGCACACCTGCGATTTTTCGATGTTCAGGGTGTATATGGCCCCCGATGGCAAACCGGCCACCTATTCGAAAGATAACATTCCGTACAAACCCAAACATCATTTAAAGGTTTCATTAAAAGGCGTCGAAAAGAACGACTTTACCATGATAATGGGTTATCCCGGCCGTACCAGCAGGTATATGTCTTCCTTTGGTATCAAACAAGCGATTGAGCAGAGCAACCCTGCCATTGTCAAAATCCGTGAAAAGAAACTGGCTTTGATGAAGGAAGATATGGACAAGTCGGATGCCATCAGGATACAGTATGCCGCCAAGTATGCGCAGACCTCCAATTACTGGAAATACTTTATCGGGCAGTCGCGGGGCCTGAAGCGGTTGCATGTAATGGAAAGGAAAGAAGAACTAGAAAAGCAGTTCGACAACTGGACAAAATCCAATCCTGATGCCATGAAAAAATACGAAGGCGTGATTGAAAAACTGGAGAAAGCCTACAACGTTATAAATCAATATAACCTGAGCCGTTGGTATTTTATGGAGGCCATTGCGCGCGGGGGCGAAGTGATAGCTTTGGCCGCACGTTTTGAACCACTGGTTAAAGAATTGAAGGAAAAAGAGCCCAAGCAGGAAACCGTAAAAAAAATAACGGATGGTATTAAAAACAGCCTGCCCGACTTTTTTAAAGACTATAATAAGGATACCGATAAAAAAATATTCTGCGCCATGCTCGAAATGTTTTACAATGATGCCCCCAAAGAGCAACAGCCGGATATATACAAGTTGATTAATAAAAAATTTAAAGGGGACTTTTCAAAATATACTGAGTATGTGTATGGAAAAACCATCTTTACAGATAAAGAAAAGCTCGGCAATTTGCTTTCGGCGCCCAATGCCAAAACGATTGAAAAAGACCCTGTTTATATATTGATGATATCGTTTTATTCCAATTACAGGGAGTTAATGGGAAAAATGCAGGAGGGCAATGATATGCTTGCTAAGGCTAACAGGCTTTTTGTCGCCGGGTTAAGAGAAATGAATAAACAAAAAGTATATGCTCCCGATGCCAATTCGACTATGCGGCTTACTTACGGACAGGTGCTCGACTATGTGGCGGCCGATGCAGTCAGTTACAAATATTACACAACCCTCGACGGGGTTATGGAAAAGGAAGACCCGAATAATTGGGAATTTATTGTTCCAGCTAAACTAAAAGAACTGTATAAAAACAAGGATTTCGGGCGCTATGCCATGAATAACGGGCAAATGCCGGTATGTTTTATTTCAAATACCGACATTACAGGGGGTAATTCGGGAAGCCCTGTGATGAACGGCGAAGGTCAACTGATAGGGCTTGCCTTTGATGGCAACTGGGAAGCCATGAGCGGCGATATTGTTTTTGAACCTGCTTTGCAGCGCACCATTTCGGTTGACATAAGGTATGTGCTATTTATTATTGAAAAATATGCCGGTGCCAAACATCTTGTGGATGAGATGACGATTGTTCAATAGCACAAAGAAAACTTATTCTTTTACAAGGGCGTTTGTAAGTGTGATAAAATCATCAACGCTCAATTCTTCAGCACGTTTTTGAAAAAAAACGGCAGGGGCATTTTCAGAGAAACGGTATTCGTGCAAGGCATTGCGCAGTTTCTTACGGCGCTGGTTAAAGGCTTTTTTTACCAAGCGAAAAAAAGTGCGTTCGTCACAGTTTATAGTATAATTATCTTTACGTGTTAACCTGATAACTGCAGAATTTACTTTAGGAGGGGGCGAAAAAGCCTCCGGGGTTAAGCTGAAAATGAGTTCGGTGTTGTAAAAGGCTTGTATAAGCACACTCAAAATGCCATAGGATTTGTTGCCTTTTCCGGCACAAATACGCTCGGCCACTTCTTTCTGGAACATGCCTGTAAGCCCTGTTATTTTATATTTATATTCAAGCATCCTGAATAGAATCTGGGAAGAAATATTATAGGGAAAATTGCCAATGATGGTGTAATTTTCAGTAAAAAGCCCGTTCAGGTCGGTTTTCAGGAAGTCGGCTTCTATAATCAGGTTTTGGGCTTGCGGGAATGTGTTTTTAAGGTAACTGACCGATTCGCCGTCAATTTCTATGAGTTTCAGATTGATATTTCGATTTAGCAGGTGCTGTGTTAATACACCTGTTCCAGGGCCTATTTCCAATACATTTTTAACATCAGGGGGAAGCAGAAGGGTTATTCTTTCTGCAGCTCCGGTATCGGTAAGGAAATGCTGACCCAGCCACTTCTTGGGAAAAACTTTATTCATAGGCGTTTTTGTGCGTGTCAGAAAGCGTAGGTAAGGCCGCCCAACACATGAAAACGCTGGCTGGGATAGTTGTACCACTGATAATACCGCTGACCGGCAATGTTGTTGAAATTAAGAAAAGCCGATATTTTTTTGTTGTAAAGATATTCGAGTCCGATGTTTATATCGGCAAAACCGTTGATGGTTTTGGCCTCAAAGGCACTGGAAGAAATGTTATAAACTTTGGCGAAGGAATTATCCTGTGCAAATATTTCCGATTTGATATTGATTTTATCCACCAGGCAATAGGTTACCAATAAGCTTCCGGAAATCTGGGGTTTATGCCAGGGTTGTGCTTCGGTACCCATTACATAATGATTAAAAGCCCCTTTGAGCATAAACATGAATTTTTCGCTTGCTTGAAACGAAAAATCGGCATATACCCCCGTAGTTGTAACATCGTCGTATATAAGGTTGAACTGGTTAAATGTTGAGCCTGTATCGTTGATAAAAAATGGCATATTTTCACTTTCGATAAATCGGCCACAAATATTAAACGACAAGGCAGAAGCGATGTTGCCCTTAATACCACCGGAAAATACCACTTTGTTTTTGGTAAACTGAAGGCTGTCGAAATTGGCAATAATAAAGGGGTTTTCTTCGAATAAAGTGCGTATATTATTGCGTTCGACATTGCCGGTAAATGAGCCGTAGAGCGACAATACATTCTGGGCAATGGCAATTTTGCCTTCAAGAACGGGAAAGAAGAAAATATAGCCCATATCATCCGATTGAACAGTGGCATTTAAACCGAGGTTCAGGGCATACTGGTTCATGAGGAATGAGAGCTGTGGTTTGATGCTGTACAGGCCGGCATCTTTTAGTTTGCTGAACACAGGGTTGTTGTAATATTTGGCCTGGGCTTCAAGAATAATTTTTTCATCTTCAATTTTGCGGGTAATGTTGATATCTTTTTTTACAAAAGCATTGAAAGAAAGAGCATTTTCAACTATCTGTGAATTTTTTAAATTATAGAAATTAAAATCGGCGCCATGGTGCCATTTGTCTTTTTCATTATAATCGCTTTTTACCGAAGCGGTCACGTCGAGTGTCTGGTATTTTTGCAGGGTGGCTTTTTTTAGCGAATCGTTTACGGGGAGGTTAAATTCGGCGGGTTTAAAGCCATAGTAATGGAAAGCATTTCTTTTGTACAAAAAACCGGCATTGAGAATGTGCGAACCGGTGTAATACATGCCATAAGTATTTAAAATATTATCGCTGAAAGCGGCCGGGGCATAATCTTTAATTTTCCCGCCTGAAGAATAGTGTTTGTAATGGATGCCGAGATTTGTGGTGCGTGAACGGAGGTTGTTGTAGAACAATTCGGCATAGGGTGTAGTATAATTTCCAAAACCGGCTTTTGCATAGCTTTGGTAAAGTTTGGTAAGGGGGTCGCCGCTCAATTTGGCCGGGGTTATTTTTTGAGGCTCAAAGTTGGTGGGCAACAGTTTTGGGGAGACACTGTATTTTAGGTCGGGTTTTTCAAGCTCTTTTGCATCTATTTCAGGGTTAATATTTATTTTAAAAGCATCTGACAGCGATGGCTCATAAGGGGCTATAACAGTAACTTCTTCGTTTTTAACTTGTGCGCTTGCCTGATTAAAGGACTGCAGGCACAGGAATAATAACACTATGGTTAATGTTTGAAATATGTTGAAATATATTTTTCTGTAACTCATGGCTATGATATTATGGATTATTAATATTTAATTTCGAAGAGGCTGTCCTGTTGTGGTTTATTTAAAAGGCTGTCCTGGACGGCCGGGTTAATCTGGTTTTTGAGTTTTTCTGCTTCATTAAGTTTGTTCAGTTTTTCGAAGGCTATCTGAACAAGGTCGAGACCTTCGTAGTTATCGATGATGCTTTGCAAGGTATGCTTGGCCTGAAAGATATTATCCATTTTGACCAGGTTGTCGGCAAGCAGGATAAAACTTTTAGCAATCCAGTATTCGTAAGAGGGCATCTGGTTAATAATTTCAAAGATAATCTTTTCCGATTCCTTATAATTGGCCAGATTATATTGAATTAGCGCCATGTTGTATTTAGCTTCGGCTTTCATTTCATTTTCGGCCATACGCGAAACAGCCAGAAATTCTGTCTGGGCAAAGCTGGTATTGTTTTGAGCCAGATAGGCTCTGCCCATTATCAGGTGAGCTTCCTGAGCAAGAGTTTCTTCAATTTTTTCCTGTGCGGTAATTTTCTTTGCTGCAAGGATGGCTTTTTCATAGTTTTTTAGGTTATCGTAGCATCTCATCTGGCCTGCCTGGGCATCAACAACATTCATTTTTATTTCGGCTTCCTCCTCAAGAGTGTTGTAAAAGTTAAGGGCTTCGTTATAGTTTTTCTGTTTGAAGTTAATGGCGGCAGCTTTTGCCAATGCACTTTCTGTAAAACGTGTTTTAAATTTGCCTGCAACAAACGTGTAATCGCGCAGGGCTTCTTTGAGTTTTCCGCTTTTGTAAAGGCATTCGCCCCTATAGAAAGTGGCATTAATAATAAAAATACCATCGGGAAATTTTTCGAGGTAATCGGTAAAACCCTGCACGGTATTATTACAGTCGCCGCTCATATACTGGTTTTGAATGGCGATATAAGAAATAGAGTCTTGTTCACTGCGTGTTACATTGGCAAAAGGTATATTTTTTACATATACAAAAAACTCTTCTGTTTTCATCATATTAACATAAATATCGCGTATGCTTACCAGGGCGTCTTTCGAAGCGTTTGTACCGGGATAATCTGCCACAACTTTTTTAAGTATCTGCAGAGCCTGTTCGTTTTTGCCGGTATTGAAATAAATCAACCCTGTTTTGAGCAAAGCATGGGTTACATAGCTGCTAGTGGGATGGTCGTTAA
>JAKIYU010000088.1 GCA_022708385.1 Bacteroidota bacterium
CTTAGGCGCGGATATCATCATGGCTTTCGATGAATGTACGCCATTCCCCTGCGAATACAGTTATGCCGTCCAATCAATGGAAATGACACACCGCTGGCTGCACCGCTGTATAAAAAGATTAGAAAGCACCCACCCGCTTTATGGTCACGAACAAAACCTCTTTGGCATTATTCAGGGCAGCGTTTACAGCGACCTGCGTAAAGAATCGGCCAAACAGGTAACAGATACCCCTTGCAGCGGATTTGCCATCGGGGGCCTCTCAGTTGGCGAACCCCATGATGTAATGTACGAAATGACCGCACTGACCACATCCCTCATGCCCGAAAACAAACCTCGTTACCTCATGGGCGTTGGTACACCGGCCAATATTCTCGAGTGCATTGCCCTCGGCATTGATATGTTCGACTGCGTAATGCCCACACGCAATGCCCGCAATGCCATGCTGTTTACAAAAGAAGGGGTCATCAATATCGACAACAACAAATGGAAGGACGACTTCAACCCTATTGATATTAATGCCTATACCTACGTTGATACAGCCTACAGCAAAGCATACCTGCGGCATCTCTTTGTAGCCGGCGAAATGCTCGGCCCCATGATTGCCTCCGTGCACAATCTGGGATTTTACCTATGGCTCGTTACCGAAGCCCGAAAACAAATTAAGAATAACACTTTTTCACCATGGAAAAATGAGATGGTAGAGTCCACCCAACGCAGATTATAGTATCAAAGTATTACACAAATATTAACTTGAAGAGGCTGTATCAAAAGTTTACAAAATGATTTTTAGCTAATTTTGTTATTTGGCCGTCATCACCTCCAGGCCCTATTTCGGAAAGCTCAATGCATCGCCTAAAAGGGGCTATCCATCGCAAATTTAAGGGAAGGTTCCCTTCAGGGAAAAGAAGGGTGTGCGCAGGCAAAAACGTGCATTTTTAAGATGATTCGTGCTTTTGATACAGCCTCTTAATCCATGATTATAACCCCATTGTAAAGAAAAGAACAGGTACTTATAAAACTAGTATGGCTCTGTACCAAGTACAGTTACATGTCCATACCTCGTGTATTTCCGGTGTGTTACGGTAGTAAAATTTATCTTATAAGCAAAAACCCCCTGGGGGACAATCTTCCCGCTTTTACCATCCTTTACAGTGCCATCCCATACTGTATTCATATCGTCAGAATAAAAAACCAACTGCCCCCAGCGGCAAAAAATATAAATCTCATATTCCAGTATGCCGTAGCCTTTTACCTGGAACAAATCATTCAGCCCATCATTATTGGGTGTAAAGCCATTGGGAATATACAATGCCCAGTCGGGCTCTATATATACCGTACCTGTAGCCGTATCAAAACAGTGGTATGTGTTTTCCACAACCTGAGTAATAATAAACCACCCTGTATCCTGATAGCTGTATGCGGGGTTTTGCTCCGTACTGCTCCCGCTGTTATCGCCAAAATCCCAGCGCCATGCAGTTGCAAAAGCCGATAAATCCGAAAAATTAATTAAAGGCTCAAGCAGGTCAGCTTTTGGGGGATAAAGCGTAAAGCCGGCTTCAGGACTGGGAAATACCGTGATATAATCAGGCTTTTCAATCACTGCCTCACAACCGACATCACTGTAGGCTGTCAATGCCACATCATAGGTTACCGGTGTTTGAGTAGTGTTATCAAAACACATAACCGGATTTTGAACCGCAGATGTTTGCCCATTACCAAAAACCCATTGCCAGGCTGCAATACTGCCTGTGGTTACTGTCGACAAGTCGGTAAACGGAGTACAAAACAAGGCACAGCCTTCGGGAGGCGCTTCAAAATCGGGATCAGGCAAGGGATATACCACAACATCCTGCATTAAACTGTCGGTGCAGTTATGCTGTGTGGTTACTATCAGAGTAACCTCATAGGCGCCATCAGATAAATAGGTATGTACCGGATGTTGCTGTGTTGATACTCCGGTAGCATCTCCAAAATGCCATGTCCACTGGTTAATTACCCCTGGCAACGACACGGTGCTTATATCGAAAAATGTATTCGGCATGCCAAGGCACACGTTGTTAAATGTAAAGGCAGAAACAGGCAGCGGGTAGGTCTGAACATTATGCCTGACACTGTCCACACAGTTGTTGGTGTCGCTTACAATATGCCACACATTGTAAATACCTGTATCGCCATAGGCATGCAACGGGTTTATCACACTGTCCAACGGACTGCCATCGCCATAATCCCACAAATACGACACGATATTTCCCTGCGACTGGTCGGCAAATACAACCGAATCGTTCAGACACGCATTGACAAACGTAAACTCTGCCTGGGGCGGAGCATACACAGCAACATCAGCATAGGTTGTGTCGGCACATTGTAAAACAGCATTCTGCACAACCAGGCTAACAGTGTAAGTGCCCGGTAATGCATACAAATGGGTTGCATCCCATTGCAAAGAATCAACAGGACTGCCATCGCCAAAACTCCAGTAAAACTCATCAGTAGTACCATAAACCGGAGGTTGCGTGCTGTTGATAAAATGTGCCGAATCATACAAACAGATATCCTGTACTGTGAATCCTGCCTGAGGGGCATCGTAAATCGTCAGCTGCTGCACGATTGAATCGCTGCACTGTTGCGTTGTAAATACCACCAGCTTAATATTGTAAACACCTGCCTGTGTATAGGTACTGCTCCCATTTAATGACGTTTGAAAGGGTGAGCCATTGTCAAAATTCCAAAAAAAGGAAGCCAGGGTATCTGTGGAAGCTATGGTCGTAGAATTATTGAAGAATGCGGTGCCATTAATGCAAATATCGTTGTAAACAAAAGAAGGAATGGGCAATGCAAACACCCTTACATCCTTAACTACAGTATCACTGCACCCATCAGTGCTTGAGACAATAAGTTGAACATTATAAAAAC
Source organism: Bacteroidota bacterium (assembly GCA_022708385.1). GTDB lineage: Bacteria > Bacteroidota > Bacteroidia > Bacteroidales > PXBB01 > JAKIYU01. The sequence continues at coordinate 2,914 of JAKIYU010000088.1, forward strand.
AAGATGTGTGGTCTGTGCCCCCATACCCGTGCCGCCGTCACCAAAATCCCACTGCCACGAATTTATTTGCGCACCCTGTTGAACTGTTGAACTGTCGAAAAAAGGGAGTACCTGCCCGTCGCACATACCCGTATAGCCAAAATCAGCTATAGGCTTGGGATAAACAACCACCGGAATAGCAGTACTGTCGGTGCATCCATTGGAATTGGTTACTGAAAGTGTAACGGAATAGGTGCCCTGCTGATTGTAAATATGATGAGGCGTTCCCGATACAGATGAAGTGCCATCCCCGAATTGCCATTGCCAGGTGCTTATCGGCATGAATGAATTGGATTGAGAAGTATCCTGAAAAAAAACAGTATCCCCGTAACAGGCAGCTGGTGCTAAAAAGCCTGGCACAGGCAAGGGTTTAACATCTAGCACCTGAGTTATGGTGTCGCTGCATCCTTTGTCTGAAATAACAATGAGGCTTACATTATAGGCGCCCTGGTTCGTATAAAAATGCACGGGATGCTGTACATTGCCAAAACTGCCATCACCGAAATCCCACTGCCAGGTTACGACCTGCGCCTGGGATGTACTGTCATACAAATCCACATTATTTCCGGCACAGGCTGTGCCATGGCCGAAATCCGCTTCAGGCAAAGGAAAAATGCTTATCGGCATACTGAAGGTGTCGGGCTTGATGTACATGCAGCTTGAATAGGCATAAACTATAAGCGACACATTATATACCCCCGCTTGTGAATAAGTATGAACAGGGTATAGATTAATACTATCATAAGTACCATCGCCAAAATCCCACAACCACGAATTAACAAGCCCGGTGCTTTGGTCTGTGAAAGTGACCGAAGAAGGCGCACATGCCGAATCGGGCGAAGCTGTAAAAGCAGCATTAAGCACAGGACACGGAAAAGTAGCCATATCACACCCGCAGGGATTAGCCACGCTGGTCGAAAATGATGCGGCCACACCCGCAGGGGCTAGGGTATTCAAGTCAATTTTATATAAAATTATGGTATCATAGATATTGGGCATGCCATACAGGTTCCCATCCACGCCAATACCAATGCCGCCATAGCCTGTTCCACCGCCGAAACCCGTAGTATTACTCTGTACGATGGTGCCATTGGTATCAATTTTAATCAGCATGCTTTCACTCGCCATATACAAGTGGCAATCCGCCAAGCTAAACGTGATATCCGCTCCGGGTGATGAGGCTAAAGTATAGGGTCCTTTAACCATGCTGCATGTGGTTATATCAAAGGCTTTTAGGTCGTTTCCCACTATAACCCAGTACCTGCCAAGATGATCGAAACAGCCCCTGTGCGAATTGGCCAGCGCAGGACATATAAGTGTCTGATTACAATTGGCATCTATCCGGTATAGATTATAGTTACTTAACGTCATGAAATACAAGTAATTATCAAAAGGATTGGCAGCCAGCGCATTCTGATTAACAACCCCCATGGCCGTCAGGTTGCATACATTCCCTAATACCGGTGTAGGTGTAATATAATTATCAACATACGATAGAAAAACCTGTCCGCTGTCTGTTCTAAAAAAATATATTTTCCCGTCACACTGAAACTGCTGTGCATAAAAAAAAACAGGTATAAATAATATTAAAGCTGTCAGTTTTATATGACTCATATTTTAAGCTGTCGTAAATTTAAACATGATAAAATTAATAATTTGATACCTGATATAAAAATTTATTTCTTATTAATTGATTATTTTTACACCTAATAATCTTCTATGGCCCTGGTTTTTCCTAATCCTGAACAAACAAATAATGAAGGTTTGCTGTGTTATGGCGGCAACCTCGAAACCGACACCCTGCTGCAAGCCTACAGCATGGGCATTTTCCCCTGGTACGACAAGTTCTCTCCCATATTATGGTGGTCTCCTCCCATAAGGATGATTCTTAAACCTGATTTGTTTAAACCCAGCAAATCATTAAACAGCCTTATAAGAAAAAACATCTTTGAAATAAAATTTGACAACGATTTTGAAACAGTTATTGCACTCTGTGCTTCCACAAAACGCAAAGGGCAGAAAGGCACATGGATTACGCCCGAAATGATAGAAGCCTACATTAAACTTCATAATCTGGGTTATGCCCATTCTGTTGAAGCCTGGAACAATGGAAAAATTTCAGGTGGTTTGTACGGCGTTTCTCTTGGCAGGGCTTTCTTCGGCGAATCTATGTTTCATTTAGAAAGCAATGCCTCTAAAGTTGCCTTTTATCATCTGGTCAAACGCCTTATCTCCTGGCATTTTCACTTTATTGACGCCCAGCAAAACACCGACCACCTCAAAAGCCTTGGTGCCTATTCAGTTGAAAGAAAAGAATTTTTAAATTTGTTACATAAAGCACTACAATTCAAAACCATTAAAGGTAAATGGTCATGAACTACATCACCTATATCTTATTCCGCATCTTTGTCTTTAAAATATCTTTATTGCCATTCAGGGCGCTATATATCTTTTCCGACTTCCTTGCCTTCTTATTAAATAAGGTTCTCAAATACAGAAAAAAAGTAGTTTACAACAATTTACGTAAGTGTTTTCCGGAAAAAAGCGAAGAAGAAATTAAATCTATTGCTGATACTTTTTACAGGCATCTTACCGATATTATTCTCGAAACATTCAAAGGCTTTGGTATGAGCGAGAAAGCGTTGTGCAAAAGATATGTTTTTACTAACAGAGAAATTCTCGAAAAATTCTACGCTCAGAAACGCAATGTCATTTGTGCTTGCGGACACTATAATAACTGGGAATGGGGCGGACATACTCTAGGCATATACTACCCCTCAAAACCATTTGGTGTTTATAAAACCATAAAAAACACTTATATTGACAGTTATATCAAGAGAAAACGTACCCAACGCAATATAACCCTTATAAGTATGGAAGAAACTCTGAAATACATGAAAGCTACACACGACAGACCCTCACTGTATGTACTTTTGGCCGACCAATCGCCATCCAACCACAAAAAAGCCATCTGGGTTGACTTTTTTAATACAAAAACGGCTTGTTTGCCCGGCGTTGAAGTAGCGGCAAAACTTTTCGATATGCCTGTCGTTTACTTCAAATCCTCAAAAATTAAAAGAGGTTATTATGAAGTCAGTACCACCGTTATCACAGAATACCCAAAAGAAACACAAAAAGGCGAAATAACACAACAATACATGAAAATCCTTGAACAGGACATTAAAGACCTACCCCCTTACTGGATATGGTCGCACCGCCGTTGGAAGCGCACATACGAAAGTGTATTCCCCGACAATGTTAATAATCTTTAAAATTGTTATTTTTTTCTTGACTTCTGCTTTTAAATATATTATATTTGTTTAATTTTATATTTACTTTTTAATATATATTAAATTTTAGTTATTGCATGGTTTTTGTTAGTTTTTTGAAAAACCTAAAAAAGCTTAACCTATGAAAAAAATAATACTCTTCACCACCAGTTTATTTTTAACCACAGTCATCTTCGCTCAAACTTTCCAGATTCTGAATGCCAACAAGGAAAACGTGAGCAATACAGGCTTCAATGTATCAGGCAATCCCAACAGCATCATTGAAGCGCATATTTACATTGTTAACACTTCTGCTTCCTTTGCGCAGTTTAAAGTAAAAAAAATTGAAACAAATGTGCTGGCAAATACAGTTAATACCTTCTGTTTTAATGGACAATGTTATCCTCCCAGTGTATTTGAAACGCCATCGTTCATAACCTTGCAAGCCGGAGACACATCAACTTCAACTGCATTTTATGGGGATTATACGCCCAATGGTGTTATAGGGGCATCTGTAATTACTTACGTCGTTTTCAACGCCAACAACACCAATGACTCAACGTATGTCAATGTTACTTATACTGTTAATCCGGCATCTGTATATAAACCCGACTACTCAAAGATAGAGTTTTCCAACCCATACCCCAACCCTGCCGTTGTTCAGGCCAGAATAAATTATAACATTCCCTATGCCTTTAACAGTGCCAACCTTATTCTCCGCAATCTTATCGGCACTAAAGTTAAAGAAATTGAAATAACCAATCCACAGGGGAAACTTACCATAGATGTAACTGACCTAAACGAAGGTATTTATTTTTACTCTTTGATTATTGACGGTAATATTATTCTGACCCGGAAATTGATTAAAGACTGATTTTAAATTACTGTCCAATCCGCCATTTTTTTCCTCTGCCTTTCAGCTAGCTCTGTTTTCTTCATTTCTTCGGATAATTTATCCGGCGTATCCCTATAACCCAATGCCATAACATTTATTATTTCTTTGTCATCAGGAATTTTCAGGTTATTTCTTAAAGATTCTTTGTCAAATCCGCCCATCTGGTGTACATAAATATCGTGCGACAAGGCTTGCATAGTCAGATAGGCCACCGCCTGTCCGCAATCGTAGGATGCATACGAATTGGGTTTACCATTATGTGAAAAGAATTTAGAGGCAACACAAACTATCAAAACGGGAGCAAAGGAGGCCCACTGCTTATTGAAAGGCACAAGTGTATTTATAATCAGGGGGTAGAGTTTGTTGTCTTCCTTATGGGCAACAATAAAATGCCATGGTTGTTCATTATAAGCCGAAGGTGCCCACCGTGCCGCTTCAAATAGCGAAAACAAAATCTCCTTTTTAACAGGTTCAGGACTGAACGAACGTGGGCTCCAGCGATTTTTTATAAGTTCAAGTACAGGATAATCTGTAATAGCTGATTTTCTGCTACTCATTTAAATATCTCTTAATAAGCCTTAATTTATGTGTATATTTATTTTCTTCGTAATTGTATATGCCATAATGGTCAATGACATCAATACGAACACTACCGGATGCATGCATGATTTTATTCTTACCTATAATAAGTCCTGTATGAATAACTACGCCTTCAGGGCTTTCAAAAAAGGCTACATCGCCCGGCAAGGCATCAGAAATAAAATTTAATGTTTCGCCAACCTGAGCCTGTTGTTGTGCATCTCTCGGCAACCTGATGCCATTTACTTTAAAAACCATTTGTATAAGCCCCGAACAATCTATGCCAAAAGGCGAACGCCCCCCCCACAGATAAGGTGCATTCAGATATATATGGGCCGCACTGAGTATACTTTTGGAAATGGCTTTCTCCTGACCTGTTACTTCACCTTCGAATGAATATTTCATCTCATCTACATAAAAAGAGTTCTCCGACAGATAAGGTATAGTGCTGCCAAATACTATGGGGATATATCTGTTAAGCTGATGATTATATATGAGCTGAACCAGCTCATTTGAGAAAATCGGCTTCAAAGCCGACATCTTCTCGAATGTGGTATCTGAAATAAGCATGACCTGCTTCTTATCTACCCATCCCAGATAGTCGTCATGGACACATTTTACAAACCACCAGTCTCCGTTAATCTCCATGATTTGAAACAACTCCCCGAAAAGCAACTGAGATACCATTTCAGACTTGCTTGTGGGTTCTGCTCTCAAGGGGGTTATGGCTATGTGACAAATACCAAAACTGCTCATAAAACAAAATACATTTATTTAAAACCACACAAATATACAATTATTTTTTTTGTATTAATTTGGAATTTATTTCATTACATATAGTTTAAATACACTATCTTTACAAAATCTAAATAAGCAAAACTTAATCCCATGACACAAGAAAGAGAAATTCTTAAGAAAAAAGTAGAAAGCGTGATTGACCAGATACGTCCATACCTGGTAGCTGACGGTGGCAATATTGCCTTTATTGAACTTACAGAAGATAATATTGTAAAAGTGGAATTACTGGGCGCATGCAAAGGTTGCCCCATGAGTATGATGACCTTAAAATCGGGAGTTGAAAATGCCATAAAAAAAGCTATTCCTGAAATAAAATCTGTTGAGGCAATTAATATTGCTCTCTAATATTTGCTGCTCAATTGACACTCCAAACTTTTCGTTCTGCAAAGGAGTCATTTCTTTTTTTAGAAATCCTATTAGCTCTTATTGGCATTGTTGATATCTTTATCCCGTTATCACCCGTCAATCCTTATATTTTACTCTCTGCTTGTGTCTGACACACAACTTACATAAATGGCATCAAAGGTTTCTGAAAAATAAGACAAATGGCATTTACATTAAAAGTTACATCGAAAAAAAGGCATTTCTCTCAAAATAAGATGGCACAATCTCTTTTAATTATGGTTTTTCATAGGGGTTTCAATGTCAAGTTTCACTCAAAACCTGTTCACCAACATTGTTTTATTAATAATTCTTTTGACTG
>JAKIYU010000089.1 GCA_022708385.1 Bacteroidota bacterium
GTAAGGCCGAATTTTCCTACAACAAAATTGTTTTTAATAAACTTCTTAAGTTCCCTCTCATCCCTGTCGAAATCGAATAAAAGTGTTTTTTTGTCAATAATAGATTTTACTTTTTTTAGTACGATATTAAATTCTCTTGTCTCATAATCCGATGGGGTTACATTCCAATTAAAATCATTTTGATAAAAAATATCATGTATCTCATTGTATGGAATAAAAGCAATTTTTTCACCGTCAAAAGCGCCCAGCATAGGTGGTGGCAAATATTTATCAAAAGTACGTGCTTTGCCGATAGTTAATATAAGTTGCACAATAGAGTTGTAAATATCCGATGCCCCTCTCTTGGCTTCTGCCCAAAATAAAGATTCCTGCTCAAATAGTTCTTTTTGACTTTGAATCATGCAAACGCAAAAATCGACATTGCCTATTATTTTGGTGCAATCGTAAAGCCAGAAATAGTCTTTAGCAACCTTGTTTTTAAGCTCTTCTTCCTTTATATTCTGATACTTCATTTATTCGAAAATGAACATCAAATTTATAAAAATATTCGTTGAAGAAATAATTTAATAAGGATTTTAATCACATAAAATATGACTGTCATATTCAACATTAATCAGAAAAAGTCCCTGTGCTGGCATAGAGCGGCCTGCCGATGAACGATTTTTTGAGAGAATAATGTCGTTGAGTGCTTCAGGCGGCATTTTGCCCCAGGCAATATCGAGCAAAGTGCCTGTAATAGCTCTTACCATGTTGCGCAAAAACCTGTCGGCCGTGATGCGGAATATGAAATTGTTTTCCTCTTTAATGGCCGTGGCTTCAATAATCCGGCACACGTTAGTTTTTGTCTGGGTGCCTGTTTTTGAGAAAGAAGTAAAGTCGCTGTGTTGTTTGAGTATTGAGCAGGCTTTAAGAAATAATTCCATGTTAATTTCATTAAATTTCTTTAATGAAATAAGGTAACTTAAATCCTTGTTAAAAGGGTCTTTTTTGCAGGTAATATGGTACTCATAAGTCCGGCTGACAGCATCGAAACGGCTGCTGGCACCAGGTTTTACAGGGTATATATCGTAGATGGCAATATCGGAGGGCAAGAAGCGGTTAATTCTTTGAATAAAGTTTTCTGTATTAAATTTTCTGAAGTTATCGGAGTCGAAATGTGCTGTGAAATTTTTTGCATGTACTCCTGTGTCGGTTCTACCACAACCTGTAATTTTAATTTCTTCTTTAAGAATAGTTGAGAAATGTGCCTCTAGAACGCTCTGTACGGAGATGGCATTTTTCTGGCTTTGCCAGCCGTTGTAGTTTGTGCCTCTGTAAGCCAGGTTAACAAAGTATCTCATGGCTGTTACTTTAGTGTAATTCGCTGATAACAGTAATATTACCTTTGACACAGTCGCCCATTTTTACTTTAACGGGCGCACCGGCAGGGAGAAAAATATCAACCCGTGAACCAAATTTTATAAACCCCAGGTCGTTACCATGTTTTACAATATCGCCGGTTTGGCTGTAGCAAACAATTCTGCGGGCAACCACACCGGCTATCTGGCGCACAAGAATATCGGTGCCATTGTTGCTTTCTATAACAACAGTATTGCGTTCGTTTTCGAGCGATGATTTGGGCATCCAGGCGCACAGGTATTTCCCGGGATGGTATTTTACATATTTAACCCTGCCACTTACAGGATAACGGTTTACATGAACGTTAAAGGGCGACATAAATATAGACACCTGTATTCTTTTATCGTTAAAATATTCGGTTTCAGTAACTTCTTCAATGGCTACAATTTTGCCGTCGGCAGGGGCCGTAACAACATTATGACGTTCGTAGTTTATGGGCCTGCGGGGGTAACGGAAGAACAGAACAACTAAAAAATAATCGGTCATAACAAAAGCCGTTAAGATCCATTTTAGCCATAGGTTATTGATGAATATAAAAAACAGGGTAATAATAATACCAGCAATTAGCAGCGCAGTCAGCAGTATTTTATATCCTTCTTTGTGTATGGTCATTTTAAATATTGAGTAAATATTTTAAAATCATAAAAACAAATACGGCCGGTGCTGCGAATAAAAAGCTATCGAACCTGTCGAGAAAGCCGCCGTGCCCGGGTATCATGTTGCCGGAGTCTTTACAGCCAAGGTTTCTTTTAAAGAGCGATTCAAAAAGGTCGCCAAAAGTGCCTGCAATAGCAGTAATAACACCAAACACTACCCATGATTGCCAGGTATAACCTTTCCAGAAAAAAGAAACAACAAAAGCTGTGATAAGGGTAAATAATATCCCACCTGCACTGCCTTCCCATGTTTTGCCGGGCGAAATACGTTCGAACAGTTTTCTTTTTCCGAACGCAATACCTGTAAGGTAGGCTCCTGTATCATTAACCCACAAAAAAACAAATAGCGCCAGGGCAGGTATGTGCCTGTCGCCACTATACAAACCGGGTAAAAAATAAAAATTATAAAGACCGAATGGCAGGGCTATCCAAATAATACCAAGTATGGTCTGTGCCAAATTGGTTATAGGTTCGGCAGTTCTGCGGTATAATTCAATACCGAAAACAGTCAAAAAAAGAGGTATGAGTAATAATAAAAATACACAAGGTAGTTTCACGAAGACAATAAATGAGGAAATTAGGAACAATGCTATGCCGGTTATTGAGCCCATGGTGTCTTGTGGTTTGCCTTTGTTCGACACAGAGAGTAAATCGAAGTATTCCATTAATGTAAGGCAGCACAGGGAAGCCAAAATATAAATAAATATAAAAGGGCTTAACCGGGTAAGCAAAATGGGGGCTAAAATCACGGCTATAATAAATATGCCTGTAATACCTCGTTTAAGCGTGATGTTCATAAGTGCAGTTTTAAATCAGAAAGCAATGGCTTCAATAAGTTCTTTGGCTCTTTCGTAATCTTCGTTGCTGACATACAGGCGGAGACTGCCGAAAAGAAAATTGGAATCTTTTTGATTAATAATGACACACTCTATTTCAGCATCATCCAACACAGCTTTTGCGAGGTTGGCATAGTAAGGAACTGTACTGCTGTACACAACTTTCCAGTTATCTTCCATCAGGCTTGTTTTTCAATGAGGAAAACATACAGTTCTTTGGGGCCGTGAGCGCCCATGATGAGTGTTTTTTCAATATCGGCAGTACGGCTTGGTCCGGTTATAAGCGATATCAGCGATGGCATCTTGTTATTGTATTTGCACCTGATTTTATTAAGGGCATCTTTTATATCCATTACAAGCTGGTTGGTATAGGCCAGAACAATATGAACGGGTGCATAAATATTGGCCCGTCGACCCGATACTTGGCGGGATGAAATCATGATACCCCCGAAACGTGCTACAAGGTATTCGCAAAAGGTAATGCATACGCCGCAGTTAAGCAAATCCTCCTGTTTGTCGCCATAAGGTATTTTGGCCAGCGTAAGAATTTCCTTAATTTCATTTTCGGCACAATAGGTGTTGCCCAGTTTGTATTCTCTGTAAAGCGCGTTAAGGTTTGAAATAAGCTCGTTATCGTTTTCGCAGTAAACAAATTTCCCCCCTACTTTAGTAAATTCCTCGGCAAAGGTTATGTCTTTATAAGGGTTGTTGCTTTCAACAAATACAGGGCTTTCGTTTTCTACATTGGGAAAAGGATTGTCCGTTTTTGATATCAGGGCATTTCTGACATTTTTCAGCACTTTTTCCCTGGCTTTAACTTCCATGGTGTTTATTTTATTAATTAATCTTCAAAGTTTAACCCTGCCTGGCCGGGCGGGATATTCTTTTTTGTGTTTTTAATTTTTTGTTGATTTTTTTCGTGAACGGTTGCATCCTCTGCATCCGAAAGTTTTTTCTCTTCACCTTGTACAACCGTCGCGGAAAGATTTTCGTTTTTGTCAACAGGTTCTTCTTCTGCTGCGGGTTTATCGACAGGAAGACTGGCCTCATTTGTAACATTTTCGTTCTCAAAATGGGGCATTTTGTCTTTTGCAGAAGGTGCATCAGAAGCATCCTTTTCAACTTCTTCCTGTACTATTGCAGGTTGAATTGTTTCAGGTTGAGGTGTTCCCTCAGTGTTTGCCGGTTGTATTTTTTCTGTTCTAGCAACCTCTTCAACCTTTTCGAAAGGTCTTTTTCCGAAAATTTCTTCCACATCCTCTTTAAAGATAACTTCTTTTTCGATAAGTTTATTGGCCAGTTTCTCCAACTTTTCTTTATTGTGGCTTAATATATCTTTTGCTCTTTTATAAGCACTTTCAACTATTTTGCTTACTTCTTCGTCAATAACCTGGGCAGTTTTTTCGGAATATGGTTTTGTGAAGTTATAATCACTTTGGCCCGTGGAGTCGTAGTAACTGACATTACCCACGGCATCGTTAAGGCCGAAGAACACTACCATGGCATAGGCTTGTTTGGTTACTTTTTCGAGGTCGTTGAGAGCGCCTGTTGATACGGTGCCGAAGATTATTTCTTCAGCAGCTCTGCCTCCCAGCGTGGCTGTTAGCTCATCGAACATCTGCTCCTTGTTGGTCAGTTGCCTTTCTTCGGGCAGATACCACGCAGCACCCAGGGCTTTGCCTCTGGGAACAATAGTAACCTTGATAAGAGGATGCGCATGTTCGAGCAACCAGCTTACAGAAGCATGACCTGCCTCATGATAAGCAATGACTTTCTTTTCATTGGGTGAAATTATTTTGTTTTTCTTTTCCAAACCGCCAATAATACGGTCAATGGCATCGAGGAAATCTTGTTTTTCAATAGCTTTTTTATTTTTACGGGAAGCAATAAGAGCAGCTTCGTTGCACACATTGGCAATGTCGGCACCTGAGAAGCCCGGTGTTTGTTTAGCAAGGAAATCGAGATTAACGCTGGTTTCATCAATTTTTAAAGGTTTGGTATGAACGGCAAAAATTTCTTTTCGTTCTTCGAGGTCGGGCATTTCTACCTGAATCTGACGGTCGAAACGGCCTGCACGCAGGAGGGCTTTGTCGAGAATGTCGGCTCTGTTGGTGGCGGCCAGTATAATAACCCCCTGGTTGTTACTGAAGCCGTCCATCTCTGTAAGTAGTTGGTTAAGCGTGTTTTCTCTTTCATCATTAGCACCGGTAACATTTACCTTATTACGTGCACGGCCAACGGCGTCGATTTCGTCAATAAAAATAATGCAGGGCGATTTTTCTTTAGCCTGTTTAAAGAGGTCTCTCACGCGTGAAGCGCCTACACCCACAAACATTTCCACAAAATCGGAACCCGATAATGAAAAGAAGGGCACGCGGGCTTCCCCTGCCACGGCTTTTGCCAACAAGGTTTTGCCTGTTCCAGGAGGGCCTACCAGTAATACACCCTTAGGTATTTTACCACCCAACTGGGTATATTTCTGCGGGTTTTTCAGAAAGTCAACAATTTCCATAATTTCCACCTTAGCCTCGTTGAGCCCTGCCACATCCTTGAAATTAACGGTTACCTGTGTGTCCCTGTCGAACAGTTGTGCTTTGGCTTTGCCTATGTTGAATATCTGGTTGCCGCCGCCACTGCCTCCCGACATGCGCCGCATGATAAAAATCCAAAACACAATGAGCAAACCTACTGGCAACAACCAACTGAATAGTTCTGAACCCCAGTCTTTTCGTTTGTCAAATTTTACATTTACACGTTCGGCTTCCGGAAAGTCGGTGTAAAATTTTTCAATTCTTTTATCATAGTTGTCGATAGAACCTATCGTGAACTTAAAATGTGGGCCGGGCGCAGGCTTATTGCCATAAGATTTGGTAATTTCGTTATAGGTTTCTTTTTTTAGAGAATCTTTTTTAATGTAAACCTCAGCATATTCATTGTTTATGATGTCGAGTTTTTCAACATCGCCCTGGGAGAGCATTTGAGATACATATTTTTCTAAGGTAATTTCTTTGGGCCCGTAGTTGCCCAAATTAATAAATTGCAGCGCTATAAAGATAATAGCCAGTGCGCCGTATATCCAGTAAATACTGAATTTTGGTTTGGGCATTTTTTTCTTTAAAGGCTGCCCGGTGTTAGCATCTTTATTGTCTTTTGTTTTGTCGTTTTGCATGGGTTCAAATCTCATTAATTAGTTTTCCTCATCTAAATAGGCCACTTCAGCATCAGCCCACAGGTTTTCTATTTTATAAAAACGGCGCGATGTGTCAAGAAACACATGTACAACCACGTCAATATAATCGAGTAAAACCCATTCGGCATTCTGCATACCTTCGCTGTGCCAGGGTTTAATACCCGATTTTTTTCTGACATAATCGGGAATATTGTCTGCTATGGCTTCTACCTGGGCCGTTGAAGTACCGTGGCAAATAACGAAAAAATCGGTAAGCGCATTGTTTGTTCCCTTAAAATTGATGGTCACAATTTCTTTCCCTTTTTTTTCGCGTATCGCTTCAATAATCAGTTCTGTTATCCCTTCCGATGATATTACCTTCTTCTTTTTAGCCATTCTTTTTAATCAGTTTAAATAGTTGTGCAAAATTAACCAAAATATAAATATAATAGCGTGTTTACTAAAATAATAATCTTTTAGTAAGTTTGTAAAAACATTAAAATGCAACCTCACGAACCTTTTCACATTATCAGGCTAAGGGCTGTTGATTCGACAAACAATTATGCAAAAGTCATAATGGATAAGCATTTTCCAGTTCCTTTTGTTGTTGTGGCTGACGAACAAACAAGGGGCAGGGGACAGCAGGGCAATACATGGCAAAGTGAAGCGGGGAAAAACCTTTTGCTGAGTATTGTTTTGTTTCCGGAGAATATGAGGGCGGAAGACCAGTTTCTTCTCAATAAAATGGTTTCTCTCGCAGTGTGCCAGTTTATTTCCCTTCATTTCGATGGTAAACTTGCCGTTAAATGGCCCAACGATGTGCTTGCAGGGGGAAAGAAAATAGCCGGTATCCTTATAGAGAATTTTATATCGGCCGAAAAAATAACCAAATCCGTTATAGGCATTGGCATTAATATCAACCAGGCCGCTTTTGGCGAAGATTTGTCGCGGGCAGTTTCACTCAAAATGCTGAATGGAAAAACATACTCTGTTGATACTTGTTTAAGTGAGTTTACCGGCATTTTAAAAAATTGCCTTTATTTGATGGAGGATAAATCTGTTCCTAAGCTTCACGGTGCTTACCTAAATTTACTTTTCGGATTAAACGAAACCCGGCAGTACCGCTACAAAAGCAGCACCGTCGAAGCTGTTATTAAGGGCGTTGATAACTATGGCCGTTTGCTGTTGCAAGTTACGGATGGCTCGGAAATAAAATGTAATTTTAAAGAAATTGAATTTTTATTTTAATATATATTTTTATTATCTTTGTTAGTCAGCTAAAAAGTAAAAATTATTTTAAATGCCCCTTATTAGTAATATGCTGGGCCTTATTGGCCGCACCCCTATGGTAAAGCTGAATAAGCTTACACATCAACTTCAGGCACATGTATTTGTGAAGCTCGAAAATTTCAATCCCATGTCGTCTGTAAAGGACAGAGCTGCCCTGGCAATGATAGAAGATGCCGAAAAACGCAAGCTGATAAACAGGGATACCCTTATCATTGAACCCACCAGTGGCAATACAGGTATTTCTCTGGCCTTTGTTTGTGCCGTTAAAGGTTATAAGCTGAAGCTGGTCATGCCTGAGAGCATGAGTGTGGAAAGGCGGCAAATCATCGCTTCGCTGGGTGCTGAGCTTGTGCTGACGCCAGCTTCGGAGGGTATGCAAGGCGCAGTTAACAAGGCACAACAACTGGCTGCCTGCGAAAAGAACTGCTATATCCCGCTTCAGTTTTCTAATAAAGCCAATCCCAAAACACATTACAGCACAACGGCACAGGAAATATGGGAACAAACCGAAGGCAGCATTGATATTTTTGTAGCCGGCGTGGGCACAGGGGGCACACTTTCGGGTGTGAGCAAGGCATTAAAAATGAAAAATAATGAATTATGGGCTGTTGCTGTAGAGCCTGCTTCATCGCCGGTAATTTCGGGCGGGAAAGCTGCTCCCCATAAAATTCAGGGAATAGGAGCGGGGTTTATTCCCGAAAACCTGAATGTGAAACTTATTGACGAAATTGTACAGGTAAAAAATGAAGATGCCATCAACACAGCCCGCCGCCTTATCAGGGAAGAAGGCATTTTCTGTGGCATCTCGTCAGGCGCCAATGTGTTTGCTGCCCTGCAACTGGCTCAGCGCGCTGATAATAAAGGCAAAATTATCGTTACAATTATCTGCGATACCGCCGAAAGGTATTTGAGTACGGAACTTTTTAATAAAACTAAATTCAACAAATAATTAAAGTGTAAAAGATGAAGAAGTATCTTAGATTAATCTTGGTAATTTTTACTATTTTTTTTGTAAAAAACATTTTTTCACAGTTTGCAAATAATGTTTGGTATTTTGGTAAGAATGCCGGTTTGAATTTTTCTGGAGGAGCTCCTGTTGCATTGATTGACGGTGCTCTGATAAGTAGCGATAATACAGCATCTGTTGCCGACAATAAGACAGGAATTCTTTGCTTTTATTCAAATGGCGAAAAAGTATGGAACCGTTTACATCAGGTTATGCCCAATGGGAACGGGTTGCTTGGACATGAAACGGGCGGTAACTCTGCTTATGGTGTAAAGGTGCCGGGTAGTGATACACTTTATTACTTATTTACATCCGACGCCTTTGCCTGGGCCAACGGCATAAGGTACTCTATAATAGATATGTCGCTTGATAGCGGCAGGGGAGATGTTACTGCTGTAAAAAATGTACCCTTGTTAAGCCCTGCTACCGAAAAGATTGTAGCTGTGCTGCATGCCAATAACAACGACATCTGGATAATTATGCACCCGTGGAATTCAAACAGCTTTTATTCCTACTTGCTTACTAATACCGGCCTCAGTACTTCTCCTGTTGTTAGTACTGTAGGATCAGTCCACACTGGGGGTACAAATGGCTACTATAATGCTTGCGGACAGATAGCAGCGTCACCCGACGGGGATAAGATTGTATGTGCAATCATGGAGTTAAACCCAAACTCCGCTCACTTTAGGTTGTCTATTCCAATTTTTTTGAAAAGTTTTCGTGTTTTCTCGGTTGTTTCTGCTTGATTCCATACACCACGAATTTTTATTTTATGTATA
>JAKIYU010000090.1 GCA_022708385.1 Bacteroidota bacterium
CTAACCCCAGCCTTTTTGTAGAAGCAGGGGTCTCACATTTCATCAATTCAACCATAGGTGATGTGCGCAACTTCGATAAACTGAAAGAAACACTTAAAGCTATAAACCCTGTCTTTATTTTCCACATGGCTGCCCAGCCGCTTGTAAGGGAGTCGTACAGGAATCCTGTCGAAACGTATGCCATCAATGTCATGGGCACTGTCCATCTACTGGAAGCAGCCAGGAGTCTCAGCGAATTGAAAGTCCTGATCAACATTACTACGGATAAATGCTACGAAAATAAAGAATGGCACTGGGGCTACCGCGAAAATGAACCCATGGGCGGCTATGACCCCTATTCCAACAGCAAAGGCTGCTCCGAACTGGTTACATCTGCTTTCAGAAGCTCGTTCTTTAACCCCTTGGTGTACGATACCCATGGCGTGGCACTGGCAACTGCAAGAGCAGGCAACGTAATAGGCGGGGGCGACTGGGCCGAAGACAGGCTCATACCCGATTTCATCCGCTCTATTAGCAGTGGCGAAAAAGTGAAAATCAGAAGCCCCTATGCCATCAGGCCCTGGCAGCATGTCCTCGAACCCCTTTCGGGATACCTGCAACTGGCCTCTAAAATGTATTCCGATGGCCCCCGATTTGCCCAGGCCTGGAACTTCGGACCCGACGACAGCGATGCAAAAAATGTTGAGTGGATCATGTCTTCTATTTGTAAACTGTGGGGTGGTAATGCTTCGTATGAAATTGATGCCTCTCCGCAACCCCACGAAGCCAACTATCTGAAACTCGATTGCTCTAAAGCCAAGGCTGAACTTAACTGGACTCCCCGCTGGAATATCCACACCGCCCTCGTTAAAATCGTTGAATGGTTCAGGCTTTATAACGAAAAAAACGACACACATCAGATATGTGTCAAACAGATTTATGAGTATTTCAATTCTTAAATTTATACAAATTACTTTTTATGGAAAATCATCAGTTGTTAAGAAAAGAAATTATTAGCAAAACCATTGCTTATTACGAAAGCAAATTCTCACACAAAGAGTTTATACCCGGTAAAACAAAAATCAATTATGCAGGCAGGGTGTTTGATGCATCAGAAATAGTCAATGCTGTAGAAGCTGCTCTCGACTTCTGGCTTACCGAAGGCCGTTTTTCGGAAGCATTTGCAGCAAAAATTGCAGAGTTTCTGGGCATGGAACATGTTCTCCTTACAAATTCCGGGTCATCAGCAAATCTCATTGCTTTTTCAGCTCTTACATCTGAAAAACTTGGGGAAAAGCGCCTGAAACCAGGCGATGAAGTTATTGCTGTGGGAGCCAGTTTTCCGGCAACTGTCACACCTGTTATACAGTACGGTCTGATCCCTGTATTTGTGGATGTGAATATCCCAACCTATAATGTTGACATTGAAAGCCTGAGAAATGCCATTTCGGATAAGACCAGGTGCATTTTCCTAGCACACACACTTGGCAACCCCTTCGATATTGATGCGGTGATGCAGATAGCCAGGGAGCACAACATGTGGGTTATTGAAGACAATTGCGATGCCTTCGGAAGCAAATATAAAGGGCAATATACTGGCACTTTTGCCCATTTGTCCACCATTTCGTTCTATCCTGCCCACCATATTACAACCGGTGAAGGAGGGGCTGTCTGTACCAACGACCCCATGCTGGCTAATCTCGTAAGAGCCTTCAGGGACTGGGGGCGCGACTGCTATTGCGCGGGAGGTGAAAACAATACCTGCGGAAAACGCTTCTCCCAGCAGTTTGGCAACCTGCCATTTGGCTACGACCACAAATACGTTTACTCTGAAATCGGATATAACCTCAAAATGACTGATCTTCAGGCAGCTATAGGCGTGGCTCAGATTGACAAACTGCCGGAATTCTGCGAAAAAAGAAAACACAATTTCAATGAATGGATTCGCATTTTCTCCCGTTTCGATAAATATTTCATTTGCCCGCAGCCCACTCCCAATTCCGATCCCGCATGGTTTAGCTTTATTGTTACATGCAAATCCGACGCCCCATTTAAACGCGATGAACTGACCAGGTACTTCGATGCCCACCTTATAGAAACAAGGAATCTGTTTGCAGGCAATATCACCAAACAACCGGCCTTTGTCAATAAAAACTGGAGGATATGCGGCACACTTGATAATACAGATTACATCATGAACAACACTTTCTTCCTGGGAACTTACCCGGGTTTGACAGCAGAAATGATGGCTTATGTAGAATCGGTGCTTAATGACTTTATTAACCAATTAAAATAAAAATGGCTATAATAAAAAAATACCAGGCCGAAGTTATTGCTGTTGAAAAACCATTCGAAAACTTATATACCCTTACACTGAAGCCAGTAAACAATGTCTTTAGATATGCCCCCGGACAATTCCTCCATCTGGCTGTCGATGAATACGACCCCAGTGCTGCATGGCCCGAATCAAGATGCTTCAGTATGCAGTCGCCACCCTCAGACCCTTGTATCAGGATAACCTATGCCGTCAAAGGCAGTTACACTAAAAGAATGGCACGGGAAATTACTGTGGGGAATATAGTCACACTCAAACTGCCTTACGGCGATCTTTTCTCTCAGGAACATTCAAAAACCGATACGGTTTTTATTGCTGGCGGAACAGGTATTACTCCCTTTCTGTCTCTCTTTAATCACAGTACCTTTGCCGATTATAAAAACCCAGTGCTGTATGTTGGCTTCAGGAATCCTGATTTTAACCTGTATGAGAAAGAACTCACCCTGGCAAAAGAATTGAACGGTGAATTTCGCGTGTATTATTTCTATGAAAATGAAACCGGAGTAATTGATATTGCCGGAATACTTAATACCAATGGTTGCGATAAAACGTATTTTATATCAGGACCACCTCAAATGATAAAAGCTTTCAAAAATTATTTGTTGTCAAATAATGTGATGCCTGATAATATTAAAACAGATGACTGGGAATAGTATCTACAGCTTAAACTGCCTATGAAAAATATTCTGATAAGCGGCATAAACGGATACCTGGGAAGTTCACTGGCAAAAAAACTTTCGGGAAAGTACAGTATAGTGGGGCTGGAAAAATCCACGGATAATTTATTCCGTATTCAAAACTGCGGCTTTAAAGTCTTTGATACTACTGGCGGTGTTCCCCTGCATGTTTTTTCAGAAGAAAAAATTGACTGTGTGATTCATACGGCTACTTTGTACGGCCGGAATAATGAAACCGAGCAGGAGCTTTTTGAATCCAACCTACGTTTACCTTTTAACCTGCTGCTTAATGCTATTGAATATAAATGCCCCCTGTTTATTAATACAGACACGGTTCTCAACCGTTATATGAGTGCTTATGCCATGTCCAAATGTCAGTTCAGCGACTGGTTAATGTTTATGTCGAAAAAAATTAAGGTAGTGAATATCCAGTTGGAACATTTTTATGGCCCCGACGGACCGGAGACAAATTTTATCACTTCCCTTACCAGGCGCTTGTTGGATAATGAAAAAGAAATTAAACTTACCAAAGGGGAACAGGAACGCGATTTTATTTTTATTTCCGATGTCGTTGATGCTTACGAAACTGTCATTGATAACATTGGTAAACTGGATAATAATTATAGTAATTTCCAGGTGGCGACAAATGAAAGAATTCAGCTTAAAGAACTGATATTGCTGCTGAAATCTTATACCGGCAGCACCTCTTATCTTAATTTTGGCGCTGTTCCCTACAGGGAAAATGAACTGATGAAAAGCACAGCCGATAATTCAGGCTTGCTCGCACTGGGGTGGAAACCCCGAGTTAATATTCGTGATGGACTAAAAATGATGTGTAATAAATAATTTATCTATGAAATACCTGATAACAGGCGGATGTGGGTTTATAGGTTGTAACCTAGCTGCCGAAGTTTTGAAAAGAAATGAGGAATTGGTTGTGTTTGATAACCTTTTTCGCTATGGTGCTACTATGAACCTCGACTGGCTCAGGTCTGCCGGTAAGTTCAGGTTCTATGCTTCCGATATTCGAAACTATAATGATGTGGAAACCGTAATTAAAAACGAAAAACCGGATGTCATTTTCCACCTGGCAGGACAGGTGGCCATGACCACATCGCTCGAAAACCCACGGCTTGACTTTGAAACCAATACTATAGGTACACATAACCTGTTGGAATGTGTCAGAAAGCATAAACCCGGTTGCACGGTCATTTATTCTTCAACCAACAAAGTCTATGGCGACCTCGAATACCTTGATTATACGGAGAACGAAACACGTTACCTCTGCCACGCTTATCCCCATGGTTTCGATGAATCTATAAAACTCGACTTCAGATCCCCCTATGGTTGTTCAAAGGGTGCTGCCGATCAATACCTGCTGGATTACTACCGCATGTTTGGTGTCAATACAGTGGTCTTTCGTCATTCTTCTATGTATGGTGGACACCAGTATGCCACTTACGACCAGGGCTGGATAGGTTGGTTCTGCCAGCAGGCAATAGAGAAATCAAAAAAACCGAAACTAAAACCATTTACCATTTCAGGCAACGGTAAACAGGTAAGGGATGTCCTCCATGCGAGGGATGTGGTAAGCCTTTACTTTTTAGCCTCACAGAATATAGACAAGGTAAAGGGCAGGGCATTTAATATCGGAGGCGGTTTCGAAAACAGCCTTTCTCTGCTTGAACTCTTTCAGTTGCTGCAGGCAAAATTAAATGTTGAACTTCAATATGAGAAACTTGAATTCAGAAAAAGCGACCAGAAAATATTCATAGCCGACAACAGGAATATTAGCAAACTTATTGGTTGGTCCCCTGCTATTGACAAAAAAAAAGGGATTGATAACATGCTGGATTGGCTTTCAAAATAAACTCTATGGAAAAAGTAAATATACTGGGCTTGCACATAACCAATATCAACACAGCTGATACAATCAGTCTGATAAAAACCCATGTGTCTCAGAAAAAAAGCATAACGATTTTTACACCCAATACAAATTTTGTTGTCAATGCCGTGGAAAACCCTTACCTCAGAGATATCTTCAATAGTGCCGATTATCTGGTGCCAGATGGCATGCCTCTCGTGTGGGCCTCATTTTTCCTTAGAAAAAAACTTAAAGAAAAAGTGTCCGGCTCATCTCTGTTTTTCCTTATATCTGAGTTGGCTGCTGTAAATAACTTTTCTATGTACTTTCTGGGAGGGAATATGGGCGTTGCCAGCAAAGCCGCTGAAAAACTGAAAAAAAAATGGGAAAACCTGAATATTGTTGGCACTTACTATGCTCCTGTGGGTTTCGAAGATGATGAAGCTGAATGTCTGAAGATAATAAACGATATAAACGAAAAAAATCCGGATATCCTTATTGTGGGCCTTGGTAAATTCCAGGGAGAACGCTGGCTTATTAAGAATAAACACAACCTGAAAACGTATCTCAATATACAACTTGGCGGCTCATTTACCTTTGCAGCCGGTCTTAAATCGATGCCCCCCGACTGGATTAAGAAAAGCGGTTTCGGATGGCTTTGGCGCTTACTCGATGAACCCAAAAGACATTGGAGACGCTATTTTCTCCATGATTCCAGATTCTTCTATTATTTTCTTCAACAGCTCCTGTTTAAAAAATATGTTTCCTAAACTACTTTGTCTTTAATGATGGATTTCCTGTTTGACAAATTTAAAAACCTGCTGATTGGATTATTATCACAGGGCTATGAATTAAAAACACTTGAGAACTTTATGGAAACCTCCGGGGCAAAATCGGTTATCCTCCGTCACGATGTGGACCGCAACCCCCTCAACGCCCTCAAAACTGCAAGGATTGAAGCCGCCCTCGCTATTAAGGCATCCTATTACTTCAGAACCATTAAAAATGTTTTCGACGAAAGTATTATCAGCGAAATTGCTGCCCTGGGCCACGAAATTGGCTATCATTACGAAAATATGGATTATTGTAATGGTAATGTGGATGAAGCATATAACGATTTTTGTACCCAGCTCGAAAAGATAAGAAAACTTTACCCCGTTCAAACATTTTGCATGCATGGCAGTCCCATGTCTCCATTCGATAATAGGGATCTGTGGAAAAAATACGATTACAAAAAACTGGGCTTAATTGCTGAACCTTATTTCGATATCGATTTTAATAAGGTGTTTTACATTACCGATGCCAGCCGCTCATGGAATAATAAAAATGTGTCCGTAAGAGATAAAGTTAAATCTTCATTTGATATTAAAATATCCTCTGTAGAAGATATAATCCGTTTAGCGAATGAAAATAAGCTGCCTGAAAAAATCATGTTGAATATCCATCCACATAACTGGGCAGGTAATACTGTAGAATGGATGAAAATATATACTCATTAAGTTGAGGAAATAAAACCTGTCGGTATAAGTAAGGCAAATTAATTTGTTAATAACTTTCTCATTTTTTTAATAACACCATTCTAAAATTTTTTTATTTTAGCACTTTATATTTGTAAGCATTATTGATAAATCTTTACGTGCTCATTATTTTGTGAAAAAAAATATTCTTTTTTCATTCATCTTTAAAACTATCGCTTTGCTGATAGTTTTTTTTATGCTTGCAATGCCCTCTGCGCTTGTTGCACAACGAAAAAAGGTAGTCGAAGAAAGGCAGCCCAACGAGAAGCTCGCCAAAGACCTTTTTGCCATGCGCAACTTCCGCGAAGCCCTCGATGAGTACCTGGTGCTGTATAAAAAAGACAACAAAAACCTAATCTATAATTACAGGGTCGGCATTTGCTACCTTAACCTTTATGTTGACAGAACCAAGGCTTTACCTTATCTTGAATTTGCGGTTAACCATCCTAAGGTTGACATTGAAGCCTGGTATGAATTGGGGCGTTGTTATATGTACAACTACAGGTTCGACGATGCCATCAATGCCTTTAAAACGTATCAGAAACTGCAGAAAACCAAAGTGGATAAGTTTACAATACCGACCCACAGGCAAATAGAAATGTGCCGAAATGCTGTTGAACTGCTAAAAAAACCGGTTAACGTTACATTTCATAATCTGGGCAACCAGATTAACTCTGCTTTCCCCGATTTCAGCCCGTATATTCCTGCCGATGAATCATTTCTTGTTTTTACCTCAAAAAGAGACAATAACGTAGGCAAACTACTCGATTTCGATGGGTTTTATACCAGTGATGTTTATTTATCAAGCTTCAGAGATAATGTTTGGGGTAAGGCCAAAAGCATAGGCACGCTTATTAATTCCGACCTTGTTGAAGAAGTGGGGGGATTGTCGGCCGATGGTAACACCCTGTTTGTGTATATTGACAACTACGACGGCTTTAATGATATTGTTTGGTCGTTTCGTAAAGGTAAGTCTTTTCAAAAACCTGTAAAAATAAGCCCTGCCATTAATTCCAACGTCCTTGAGTCTTCAGCCACTATATCGCCCGATAAAGAAACTATTGTCTTTGCTACCGAAAGGGAAGATGGCTTTGGAGGTACCGACCTGTATATTTCAAAAAAACTCCCGTCGGGCGAATGGTCATTGCCACAGAATATCGGCAAACAACTGAATACAGTTTATAATGAAGAATTTCCCAATTTCTCCCCTGATGGAAAAGTACTTTATTTTGCTTCGCAGGGGCACAACAGCATGGGTGGTTACGACTTGTTCAAATCGGAATATAATGCCTCGGAAAATACATGGTCGGCTCCTGTAAATTTGGGCTATCCCGTAAACACCCCTGAAGATAATATGACCATTTCATTTTCACAAAGCGGTAGATATGCTTATACAGCGGCATTCAGAAACGATTCGGAAGGAGACCTCGATATTTATAAGATTATTTTTCATGATGTGAAACCGCCCTATTCTGTTATAAAAGGCAATATATTAAACAGTGATTCATCCAATATATACTCATTTATTCTTCCGATAGATAAAAAGAACGATAACACAGGGCTTTATTCTACAGGAATTAACGATAATCTCAACTACAGCAACCGCGATGTTAACGTACGCATTAGAGTTTATGATAAAGCCACAGGCAAAATTATTGGAAAGTACCTTCCCAACAAACTTACAGGGCGTTATGTGGTTGTTTTACAACCGGGTGAATATAAAATTACTTTTTCCGGAAAAGGCTATAAAAAATATACCGAAGAAATAAAAATAAATGATATCGGGTTTTTCAATAATGAAATTATCAAAAATATTGTACTCTTTCCGGCCGACAGTTTGAACAACAGCGAAGAATCTGAATGATTATCCTTTATTTGGCCTAAAAAATTTCTTAATGAAACTCAATTTATCAAAACCCCTTGTTATTCTTGACCTCGAAACAACCGGCCTGAACCTCGTTACCGACCATATAGTCGAATGCTGTCTTCTGAAAATTCAAACTGATGGCACCACCACCATCAAAACCCACCTGATTAACCCAGGCGTACCAATTCCCCCCGAAACAACCAAAATTCATGGCATAAGTGATTCAGATGTGGCAGACAAACCTTCATTTAAAGAACTCGCACACGAATTGAATAGCTTTATAGGGCATGCCGACCTGGCCGGATATAACTCCAACAAGTTCGATATTCCCTTCCTGATTGAGGAATTTCTTAAAGCGGATATTGATTTCTCACTTAAAGGCCGTCGCCTTATTGATGTGCAGAATATCTTTCACAAAATGGAGCCTCGTAACTTAAAAGCCGCTTATAAGTTTTATTGCGGCCGCGATATAATTAATGCACACACAGCAGAAGCTGACACCATGGCGACTTATGAAATACTGATGGCCCAGATAGAAAAATATCAAAATGCTGTTTATACCGACAACTACGGAAAAGAATCGCAGCCGATAAAAAACGATATGCAGGCTTTGCACGATTTTTCTTTTAACAGCAAAAATGCCGACATTGTAGGTCATATTGTGTATAACGAAAAAAAACAAGAAACCTTCAATTTTGGTAAGTACAAGGGCAGGGTAGTGGAAGAAGTGCTTAAAACAGACCTTTCGTACTACGACTGGATACTTAAAAGCGCTTTCCCAGAACTCACCAAACGCCTCATCCAGATGATTAAATTGCGCACTCAACAGAATGGTAAAATACAATCCAGTTTGTTCGATTAATTTTTTTACAAATGAAATTT
>JAKIYU010000091.1 GCA_022708385.1 Bacteroidota bacterium
TGTCAATGTAATTTGTCATATTTATTAATTTTTTAATGATTTTGCATAGTGTTGGCCTTTTTTCAAAACGTTAATCGTGTAATTTTTTAATATCACAATTCTGTGATAATACATCGACTGGTTTTAATCAGGCTTAATAAATAAGCGTAAAGACCTAAAAAACGGCAAAGGGTTTTACCACCCTGTTCGGGCCTATTAACAAATGTACGAGGTAGGTGCCGGCAGGATAATTCTTCTTGTTGAGTGAAAACAAATGTTCCCCCGCATTCAGTGTGCCACTGTACAATGTTCCAATTTCTTTTCCAAGCAGATCATATATTTTTATTCTTACCTGTGAGCTGCAGTTGAGGGTAAAGGCCAGTGTGGATTCTTCTGTCATTGGATTTGGATAAAGGCTCATGTTGTAGTCCTCCTCTGGCTCTGCAATACTGACATTGTCGTTGTAGAGGTTAATATCGTCGAGGTAAAAGTTGTTCCCACCCCTGTTCTTAAATTCAAACTTAAACATCACATTGGGGTTGCCTGCCACGCTGTTAAGAGCCGATACAATTTCTTCGCGCCATTGTGTGGCACTGGGAACAAAGGATGTGGTATCGCCACTGCCGGCTGTTGTAAGAGCCGAGTCGGTTATTGACTTGCGCGGAAGCCACGTCTGGCCGCAGTTGGTCGAAACGTGCACCCTCAGGTCAGCATAATTGTATGTAGTTTCTTGTGTAAGAGGATTAGTCATGTTAACGCCTTTGTAGGCTATTTTAAATTTAAGCCTGGGGTTGGGTACATTGGTCAGGTCAAAAGC
The DNA here is from genome assembly GCA_022708385.1 of Bacteroidota bacterium. GTDB lineage: Bacteria > Bacteroidota > Bacteroidia > Bacteroidales > PXBB01 > JAKIYU01. Next base: position 797 of record JAKIYU010000091.1, read on the forward strand.
TTTGGTAATTATGGCATCAACAGCCAGTATATCGGTATTATTGCTGTTGAGTTTAAGTGCGGCTGCACCCGAAGCATGCGCTTGAGTAGTACGCTGCCATTTAACTATACCGGGGACTGAGTTTATAAACATGTAATTGCTAAGTACATTTGCTTGTTCAAACCCTTCAGTAAAGGGGGGCGTAGCCGTTGGGGTGCTTGTACCAACATAAATATAATCGCTTTTGGTTACCGTATGGTCTCCCTGGGCATTAATCGCTTTTAATGTAACATCGTATTTACCTGCAGTATTGTAAGTAACAACAGGATTCTGGTCGGTGGATGTTGCAGGAGTGCCACCAGCGAAAGTCCACTCCCATGAAGTGGCCTGTGCATTGTACGAGAAGTCGGTAAATGTTACAGGTGTACCTTCGCATACCATCAGCCTGTTGGCCTGAAAATCGGCTATAGGAGAGCAAAAAGAAGGCAGTGTGTCAAGTACACCGGTAGCCACCAGGTTCTCATACGACCATATATTGCGGCGGGTACCCATCATAGTAGCATTTATCCGGCTGAGTTGCCCGGTTGTAAAGATATTCTGACAGGCACCATTGGCATAGTCCATATAGTTTTCAATCATATCAGGCTCATCACCGTATCCGGTAATGCTGGTTGTACAGGTGTTTACACTACCTGGAGCAGGACAACCTTGAGTAGCTTGCTTTACTGGCGGGGTGTCGTTGACCTCATCGCCGTTCATACCAATTAAAGACGAATGGATGCAATTATCCATACCCAGTAAAGTGGCCATTATATTTTGAAATGTATGGTAAAGGTTGAAAAAATGTCCGGTTTCGTGAGTCATGACACGGTTTTGGTTATTAATGCCTGAGCCTGCCATGCTGGTGGCTGTACCAATGCTACCTACGCAATCGTGACGTACCAAAACGCCGTCGAGCAAAGTGTCGCCAGCCGATGGTGATAGGTTATTGTCGGGCGTCAGCGGGGAAAGACCTCCTATAAGAGCGCCGGCAGGTAATACCATACCTTCGGGATATATGAAATTTACAGCATATACATTCATATATTTTGAATAAGGCCACGAGTTATTACGCATCACATTAAAATAAGCATAATCGGTGCGCGGGTCATACACTCTGACAATACCATCGGTACAATTACCCCACGGGTCAATTTTGGCAAGCCTGAACTCAATTTTTGTATCCGCTGCACGCGATTTAAACTGGGGGTAGGTGTTGGCCGTATCGGCATTGAGCTTGTTATAATCAAGGTTCAGCAACGCTATGGCATCTTCAACCTGCTCACGGGTTATGTTCTCAACACCATATTTGTGAAAAATATGAAAAACAACCGGTACAATACGTTTTCCGTTAATCAGCGTGTCGGTGCCTTTGGCGGCATTTAACAAGCCATTTTCGTAATACATGATGAGCTTGCGCTGTTCATTTTCGTATTGAACATATTTTTCAATAAAATCGGGTGTTTCTTTAGCCCGTTTAAGGATTAGCTCATCGAGAATGCAATTGTGAATAACAGGTTTATTGGGCAGGTTGCCTTTGTTTTCCTGCGCTCTGGCTGCAGATGTTGCAAGTATTGCAGCAATAAAAATGATTAAAGTTCTTCTAAAATTCATGGTGTTAAATATTGGTTTACTGGACAAATATATAAAAAATTAAAAAAACAAGAGTTTTACCGATGAAAAAACAATTACCGCAACAACAATCCACCTTATATAAACAGCTCCCCATCGGATAGCAGTACGTGTGGCAATATAAGCGCCGGTTACTGAACCGGCTGTCAGTATAAACCCTGATACATAATCCACCTGGTTGCTCAGGATAAAAACAATCAGAGCAAAAGGTGTAAAAACAAGATTGATGAACGCTTTAATGGCGTTGGCACGTACCATGTCGTAGTTAATACCAAGCACAAGGCCAACCAGCAGAAATACGCCCACACCGGCTTGTATAAAACCGCCATAAATACCAATGAAAAATAAGAGCATAAAATGCCACCACTTTAAATCAGGTACTGATGCCTTTTCTGTCTTGTGCGACTTAAGCCACTTTTCGGGTTTGTAAAACATAAATGCAAGCATAATCAGCATGATGATACCAATGGCAGTTTCCATCATTTTTTTGTTTATATCAACAGCTATCCATGCACCTATAAGAGAACCAGCCACTGACGGCAAGGATAGCCACAGCGCTTGCTTTAATGGTAATAATCTGTTGGTGTAAAAACTGCGAGCTGAAACCATGTTTTGAAAAAATACAGCAATACGGTTAGTGCCGTTGGCTATGGGTGCCGGAATGCCCAGAAAAATCATTACAGGTAAGGTAATAAATGAACCACTGCCCGCCAAAACATTTATAAAACCGGCTATTAAACCTCCCAGAATTAAAAACGCAACATGAAAAAAATCCAAATCAACATATTTCATTACAACCTATGATATTTATAGCAGGTTTGTGAAAATCAAAACAGAAAATTATTTTTTTTACTTTTGACAAAAATAATTATAATTTTGGTTGGTAATTGCTTTCAAAAATTTCGAATATACTTTTTTATCAAACACGAAAGCATATCTATGAGTTTGAAAAATAAAAAAAACATTTTAATAGCCTCTATTGCGGCAGGATGTATCTTGTTGTTTGCCTTGTTGTTTTTTGCTGTAAAATACTACAAGCACCTGAATGCCCCGGGCAGTGCGGTGGTAGCCGCAATTCCTAAAACAGCCGGTCTTATTATTGAAGTAAGCAACCCTTCGGAACTTTGGCTAAAACTCTCAAAAGAATCAAAAGTTTGGGCTCAACTGTCTTTAATTGAACCCTTTAAAACTTTAAACACACAAATAATTTATGCCGACTCTCTTAAAAATGTAAACACCGATTTAGCCGATATTATTCAGTCGTCTCCTTTGTATATTTCGCTACATCCTGCTACCGGACAAATTTGCCAGTTTTTGTTTTTGATTGATTATAAAAAACGCGGAGATATTAAAGACCTGAAGGGTATTTTCAAAAACCTTTTTACCGAAAGTGTCTCTTTTGCCAGTTCTACTTTCAAGGGTGTTGATGTTCTGGAAGTTAAGCTGAACGGTCGTAAACAAGCGTTTTATTGTGCTGTTTACAAGGGGGTGCTTTTTGGCAGCAGCGAAAATACACTTGTTCAAGATGCTATTATACAGCTTAATTCGGAAACTTCATTGGACAAAGACCCAGCTTTTCAGCAGGTGGCACTTACAGTCGGCAAAAAAGTGGATGCCAATTTTTTCATAAATTTTGTGCAATTTCACCGGATTATTCTCAGTTTTACAGCCGACAGCATTCACCATGCACTTACATTTTTGCCTCATCTGGGGCTTTGGTCGGGCCTCGATTTAAATCTTAAAGATAACGCACTGGTTTTTAACGGGTTTACAAATCCCCTGCCCAATGAGGAAGGATTCCTGAACAGGATACTCAACCAACCACCGCCTAAAGTCGAAGTAACCCGTTTTCTCCCTTATAATACTGCAGCTTTTGTTTTTCTTGGTTTTGACAACTTTAAACTGTATTATAACAAGTATCTGAACCAATGCCAAAAAGAGGGCAAATTGCAAGAACTGAGGTCGGAATTGGCTTCATTCAATAACCAGTATAATTTAAATACTGAAAATGATATTGTTGATTTTATGGCAGCTGAAATTACTTTGGCAATGGTACCATCAGGCACGCCATATAAAGATTATAACACCTTTCTGATTATTAAATTTAAAGACAGAGAAAAATTACTTGAAATATCCAGGCTATTTGCTCGTGGTTCAACTGCGCCTCCTGGTATGAAACCCGACACCAGCGCTTATAAAGATTATGCTATATCCTATTTCGACCACCCTGATATATTTAATACTATTATAGGAACAGATTTCAATATTTCGGATTTGTGTTTTAATACCATTGCCGAAAATTACCTGATTATGACCGATTCAAGAGAATCACTTATAAATATTATAAATGCTGTTATTTTTAACCGCAACCTTAACAATAATCTTTCTTACAACAAATTTTCAAATTATCTTTCAAACAAAGCCAATATCTTTGTTTATAATAATAATGCTCTTTCTCTTAAAACGCTCAGAAGTTACCTCTGTAAACCCTACTCCGACAGCATTGTGTCATATTTCGATAATATTGCACATTTCGAATCCTTTGCGATTCAGCTTTCGGAAAGTAATGGCATGTTTTATAATAATATTTGCCTGGCCAGTAATAGCAATAATGAACCTGCTGCAGAAACCTATTCCCTTTGGGAAACAGTACTCGAACAACCTGCCGAACGTAAATTGTTTAAAGCCATAAATCACAACGACTACACTTCTGAAGTGCTCGTTTATGATGTGAATAAAAACCTTTATCTTATTGATAAAACCGGTGCAGTTGTTTGGAAAACAACACTGAATGAGCCTTTGTTGGGTAATGTGATTCAGATTGATTTTTATAACAATGGTAAACTGCAGTATCTCTTCAATACAGCATCTCAGATATATCTTATTGACCGAAACGGCCAGAATGTGGCCAATTACCCTGTGAAACTGAAACAAAAAGCCACAAACGGTATTGCTGTTTTTGATTACGACAACAATAAAAATTACCGCATTTTTCTTGCTACCGAAAAAAATGAAATTATTAACCTCGACAAAAATGCCGAAAAAATCAGTGGGTGGAATGTGTTTAAAACATTGGCGCCTGTAAGAATTCCTGTTCAGTTTATCAGGCTTCTCGGCAAAGATTTTATCTGCCTTACCGATGAAGAAGGAAAGCCCTATTTTCTCGACCGTAAAGGGGATATTCGCATCAAAACAGATAAACCGGTTGAAAAATCAATTAACTCTGCTTTTTACACCCTTATTACGGCCGATAAAAAAGGGAGACTTGTTTTTACCGGAAAAAATGGCAAGGTTTATCTTGTTGACTTCAATGGCAAAACCGAAGTGGTAACTATAAACATATTCTCCGATAAGCACTTCTTTATTTATGAAGATATTGACAACAATACACTTAAAGAATATATATTTATTGACAATAATAAACTCTCTGTTTACGACCAAAACAAAACCCTTCTGAAGGAATTTTCATTCGATGGCAATGTGGAAACTTCACCGGAGTATTTTAATAATAATAAATATAAATTAGCTGTGGCAACTGCTTCCGGAAAAATATACCTTATGTCCAACGATATAGAAGTTGTCTCCGGATTCCCAATGGAAGGAAGCGTACCCTTCATTGTCGAAACTTCCGATACGGCTACTGCTTTTATTGTTGCTGCTAACAAAGAGATTATTTATAAACAAATTCTCAAATAATGTAATTATATTCAATTTAATCATTAATTTCTGCATATTATGAAATTCAATTTTATTCTTGGAAAAAGATGTATGTGCGTCATATTGGCTTTTTTGGCTTCATGCTTCATATTGACGTCGTGTCTGAAAGATGATTTCAATTTCGACAAAATGACCAAACCGGTTTGGGAACCAAATTTCTCCCTGCCTTTGGTGCATTCCAAACTTGACCTCTCAAAAGTTCTTGGAGAAACCGGTGGCGACAGCCTCATGTTTGAAGACCCCAACCACTTTCTTACACTAATATATCGCGATGAGCTCTACTCTCAGACAGCCGAAGATGCGTTCATTATTATCGACCAACAATACCTTAAAAATTATCAGTTTTCTTTGCCAGGGGGCATGAATAATGGCGATAGCATCTCAAATATGTACAACGACAATATTGTTTTTGTTAACTCAAATAACGAAAATCTCGACACCCTTACCCTTAAAGCCGGTATTCTCAATTTTAAACTGAATACCAATATTAACCATAATGCCAAAATTGAAATACTTATGCCTACCGTTACCAAAAACGGCGTCCCCCTTGGAGCGGTTTTACCTTTAACATATACCGGTGTTCCTATTAATATTAACACTTTTGTTGACCTTGCCGGCTACAAGCTTGTGTTCGACCACTCGGGCGGTATTTTTAATAAACTCCCTATTAATTATAAAATAACTTTATATAATATTGGCTCTCCCGATTTATCCCCTTACGATTTTAACTTTGAAATTAATTTTCAGAACCTCAAGTATTTGAGGATGTACGGATATCTTAATCAAAAAGATTATTTATTCCCATTCGATACGCTCTCAATAGATATCTTCAAAAAAAGCTGGTTCGGTAATTTTAACCTTGTCAATCCTAAACTAATGGTTAAAGTGCTCAACTCTTACGGATTCCCCCTTAATATTAATTTCGACCTTCTCGAAGCGTATAATCCCAAAACACCCGCTAATGTTACGCTTTTCGGCTATCCCTATCCTTTTACCATAAACACACCAGCATATCTTGGCCAGGTTACTGAAGCTTCGTTTGTGATGGATACTACCAATTCAAACATCAGAGATGCTATTAACATAACACCTCATTATCTGGCCTACCATTTCGAAGGCCATGCGAATCCTTCTGGCCTCTACACACCTAATTTTGTTTTCGATACAAGCAGTTTTAAGGTTAAGGTCGAAATGGAACTTCCCCTGCACGGAAGAGCCTGGGATTTCTATATTCAGGATACTGTCGATTTTGAATTTGAAAAGGTGGATGAACTCATTTATGCCAATTTTAAACTGAACATTCTTAATGGTTTTCCTATTGATGCTAAAATTCAGGTCGTTATAACTGACTCGCTATATGTGCCTCTTGACTCTCTGTTTGTCGGCGAACAGTATATTGTCCAGTCAGGTGTTTTAGGCCCCGACCTTAAAGTAGCTTCACCCACATTGCGTTATACCGAAATTAACCTGCCCCAATCAAGGCTTACTACATTGTCAAACGCACGTAAATTACTTATCAGGGCTCGCCTCAATACCACAAACAGTGGCAACCAGGTTGTAAAGATTTATTCCGACTACCTTATTGATGTGCGCCTGGCCGTTCAGGCTCAGTTAAGAATGGATTTGAATAATTATTAATTTTAACAGTAGTAAGATGAAAAAGATTAAAATTATTATTGCCATTGTTGTATTAGTGTTATCTCATAAACTTTCTGCTCAAAACGATGTGTCTATACATCTCATGCAGATTGTACCCCAATCGTGCTATACAAACCCTTCATTTTCACCTCAGGCTAAAGTTTATGTGGGATTGCCTGCCTTTAGCTCCATTTATTTTGGCATCAGCAACAGCGGCTTTGCTTACAGAGACCTTGTGAAAAAACGCGCAGACGATTCGCTGTATCTCGATTTTAACAATATGCTTGATAAGATGGGAAAACGAAATTATCTTTCTTTAAACTATAATCACGAGCTTTTTGCTTTTGGATTCAGAGTAAAAAAGAACTACTTCAGTTTTGCCGCTACCGAAAAAATTTCTACACGCATGGCTTATCCCAGAGACTTGTTTTCACTCCTTTGGAAGGGAAATACCCAGTTTCTCGGTCAGGAAGCCGATTTCTCAGGTATAGGTATTAATTTTTCCCATTACAGGGAAATGGCCCTGGGCTTTAACAGGGAAATTATGGATAAACTAACCGTGGGTGTCAGAGGTAAATTGCTTTTCGGCCTTTCCAATGTGTGGACCAAGAAAAGCGATATTACCCTCAGTACCGACCCCAACCTTTACGACCTTACAGCCCGCTCGCATATCATCCTTAATACTACGCTTCCCGAAGCCATCTACGACAATATGAAAGGCGATACCACACCTGCAGACTTCAACTTCGGCGATTATATCATGAATACCTCCAACATGGGTATGGCTTTCGACCTGGGAGCGACCTATAAAATTAACGACAAATTTACCGTAGCTGCCTCAGTCCTCGATATCGGAAAAATTAAATGGACCAAAGATACACGCAACTATATTTCGGACAATGTTGAGTTTACTTTCGAAGGCATCGACCTCAACGATTTCTTCGGGAAAGACTCTACCGACCCCAGTGGCGTCGAAATACTTATGGATTCACTTGCTGAGACATTTCAGATAAAAGAAACAAAGAATTCGTACAGCAGTTGGCTACCCCCGATTATATATCTGACAGGTATGTATAACCTGAATGAAAAAAATAAAGTGGGCGCTATGGTTCGGGGCGATATCTTCAACGGTGGTTTTCGCCCCTCGCTGACCATATCTTATAATAAAAAATTCCTCAATATGTTCCATGCTGTTGGTACATATTCTATTCTTAACAGGAGTTTTCTGAATCTCGGTT
>JAKIYU010000092.1 GCA_022708385.1 Bacteroidota bacterium
TAAAATTACTTCCGTTTTGCGTATGGTCTGTGGATGGGCCTGCATTGCCCGAACAACCCGACGATACTGCAGCCGCCGCTCTTTGCCAGCCTCCTGTGCCATACCCGGTCCAGCCAAGGTCTGTGGTAAAATTATCTTCAAAAGCAACAGTCTGCCCGATGGAGTTGCCAATGATATGATAGGTATAGGTTATGTCATGCGTTCCCATGCCGGCAACAGCAGGGTCAAAGGTGTTGCCTGTTACACCGGTACCGGTAAAAACACCTCCGGCAGGATTGCCGGTCATAGTAGATGTATTCCCATTAATGCAGTGATTGGCTGCCAGGCCGTTGATGTTCATTGCCGGTGGTTGATGCACCACGACCAAAACAGTGCTGGCTGCAGTATCAGTGCCATCACTTACATAGGCAGTGTAATTGGTGGTTATTGTTGGTGAAACAGGTGGTGGATTCTGCCCTGTGGCTCCATGCGACCACCAGTACATAATGTTGGGGGGAGGCACACCGATAGTAACATTGTCAAGCCCCCAGTGGTCATAAACAGCCGATGTGGAGGCAAGCTGTGCCCAACGGAAACGGGTTGCTGTAGTTTGTGCAGCCACTGGTATTGGATAGGTGTAGGTGTGCCAGACAGTAAATGGCGTTTGGCCCGATGCGCCTGGTGTGGAGGCGGTTGGAATTGTTGTGAGAATATCTCCATTGGGTGCAAAATAGGCTATGGTTACCCAGGTTGTTCCGTTATTGATGGAATATTGCAAGGCAACACCTTCGCTGTATTCATCAGGACCTTCGCACGGTGAAGCCGCCGATTGAACAGCATAACGCATCTCAAAACTGATAGTGCCTCCTGTTGATACGTTAAATGGTATAGTAGTGAGAATTCTTGGCGCCGCTGAGGTTTCGCCCATCCACATGTATATTGTGCCATCGGGTGAATGTGGTGCGCAAGGGTTACTGAACATAGCTTGATTTGTGGCGCTCCAGCCTATGCCTGCATTACCCAGGTTAAAATCGTTGTTCATCAGGTAGGAAGGACAGTTGCCTGTCATGTTGAGTGTCACACTGTCGCCCAGACAAATTTCTACGGAGTCGGAAACGCCATTGGCATAAGCATCATTATAACATTGTGAGAAAAGAAAGGGTGTGTTGAGTGTGAAGAATAAGAATGGAAATAATGTTATAACTCTTTTCATAAAATAGCTTATTTATATGCTGTCTTCTAATACAAGTGTTTTTTCAACAAATGTAAAAAAAATTTTGATTAAGTTTGAAATAAAATCACATAACAATAGAAACCGTTCCACTGTATTTAATATTACTACCGGATTTGTCTTTAATAATTACAATCCAGACATAAGTGCCACTTTCGGGAATATTGCCGGATACGCCAATTCGGCCGTCCCAGGGATTGGATTTAGATTTGGATGTGAATACCATGGTTCCTGACCTGTCATAGATAAAAAGCTCAAATGGAATATCGTATAGTTCTAGAGCTTTTGGCATAAAAAAGTCATTTAACCCATCACCATCAGGTGAAAAGGCGTTAGGAGCCATCAGGTCGAAGACATTTGAAAAGGTAATGGTTTTTTCATATTTGTTTTTACAGCCAAAGGTATTGGTGGCCGTCAGCGATACGTTAATTTTCTTGTCACTATTAATAAAATACACATGTACAGGATTCTGCTCGTATGAGATTTTTCCATCACCAAAACCCCATTCCCAATGCATAGCATCGGCTGATTTATCGTAGAATTTTACCTGAGGATAAGCCAGCCCTTCCTGCGTAATGTCATAATCAAAGCCAGCTTCCGGTTTTTTGTTAACCTGTACCATTAACGTCGCGTTAGAAACAGCACGGGTGTTTTTATCGGTTAGGGTAAGACGTACATCATAATTGCCAGCTTTGGTGAAGGCATGCGAAGGATTTGCTACAGATGAAATATTGTCGTCCCCAAAATTCCATGTATATTGATAATTCTGCCCTTTTACTGAGGGATAGAATATAATTTCTTCATCAGCGCATGCCACAACTTTGCTGGCATCAATACTTAGAGAATAGGGTTCAGAAGGAGATACAGGCTTTGCGTTTTCAACAGCTGGAGGTGTTTCCTGTTTTTCATTTCCGGTATTTTCTTGTTTTTTAATTTCTTTGTTACCCTGTATGTCGGATTTTTCAATGACTGCTTTCTCGGAGATGGTTTGGGCTGGTTTAATAAAATTGTTTTTTACTATATTATTATTATAACTTGCTGAAGGAGTATTCTTTATATCTGCAGGTGCAACAACATGGTTTTGAGTGCCGGCAACAGAGAGGTGGTTTGCATTATTGGCGGACAGGGGTGTATTTGGTTTTTGTAAGTTATTGTTGATAAAATACAAAGCAACAGCGCTTATTATTATAGCGGAACCTATAATTGAAAATAATTTGATTTTATTTAAAAAATGAAACTTTATGGCACGGTTAAGTTTGCTCTCAAAAACAGGCCAGTCTTTAGGGTCGTAGGCTGTTTCGTAATTATCAAAGGAGTCTTTGATAACTTTCTCAAACATTTTTGTATTCTTTGTTTCCATATTTATTGTAATAATATCTTTTTAACAATTTTTGCATATTGGCTTTGGCTCTGGCAAGGTTCGATTTTGATGAACCCTCGCTTATATTCAGGGCTTCAGCAATATCCTTATGCGACATGCCCTCAACAATATACAGGTTGAAAACCGTACGGTATGCGGGTGATAACAACTGTATCTGTTCAAGGATTTCATTTACATTTAATTTTTTTAATATCACTATATCACTTATTTCATCAGTTTCTTCCTCTTCCTTTTCCCAAACCCTGCTATCGTAGGTGTGGTCAATTTCAACAAAATTGTACCTGTCTTTTCTTATTTGGTCAATGATATTGTTGACAATGATCCTTCTTAACCAGCCTTCGAAAGAACCTTTGAAATCGAACTTCTTTATCTTTAAAAAGGCTTTAATAAAGCCATCATGAAGATAATCCTTTGCTGTTTCTCTTTGGCCTGCATATCGAAGACAAACCCCGAACATTTTGCCGTAAAACAGCTCGTAAATCAACTGCTGACTTGTTCTATCACCTTTCTGACACCGCCTTATTATTTCATCAAGTTGTTCTGGGGTGTAGCTTTTCATCAGTTGCGATTTCAGGGTTAATGACGTAGTTTAATAAGGAAGTTGCTTTTGATTATGAGCTGACTATTTGTTTTTTGAAAACAACCACAAATATATTTTAAAATATCTAATAAAGAATCACATGAAAATATTATCTGTTAAAAATTTATGTTATATTTGCTTTTTTAATATAGACAAAACGTTTATTTATTTAAATAAAGAATTACTAATTTAAATTTATATTTTAAAATGAAAAACAAGTTTTGTACAAGTATAAGATTGGTATTACTTGTATTCAATAGTCTTTTTGGGGGGCATGAAATTGTCTTTTCGCAAGTATTTCATAATAAATTATTAATGGCTTTTGCATCGGATAGTACCGGACAGTATGAAATATATATAAGAAATTTTTTTGATGGGTCGCTTAGAAAAATTACCGAAAACTCATCTACAGACCGTTATCCTGCTATTTCGCCCGATGGTAAATGGCTTTGTTTTGCTTCAAACAGAACAGGAATTTATCAGCTATATAAAATTCACATTGACAGTTCTGAGGTTAATGGAAATGTGCCTTTGCAACTTACTTTCGGGACTTCTGAGGCCACCGAACCTGACTGGTCGCCCAAAAACTGGAATCAAACGTATGGGCAGGCAATCTGTTTCAGAATGAATAATAATATTTACTTTGTCCCTGCCAATGGTTCCGGAAATGTATTTCAGGTTACCAATAATTTAAATAATTTCCACCCAGTATGGGACAAGGATGGGGGATATATATATAATACGCATGGGCATTGGGTAACTAATTACGGGAAATATGTTTATAATTTATATGCAACAACATTGCTTTACGGTCCACTTGCATCATTAACAAGCTATACGACCAATTATCAGGATGTATTAATGTCGACACAATCAAAAAATGGTGATATGGCTTATGTATTATTGGTTTCGAATACTTCTCCCAACAGATATGAAATATGGAACTTTGCCGGCACAAATATAGTCAACTGGCTAAAACAGGTTTCTGATATTGAATATGCTCCTGAGGGAGATACCATTTACTTTTGCGGAAAGGATGTTAATGATGATTTTGAAATTTATAAAAAGAAAGCCGATGGTACAGGAAGCACCATTAAAATAACCGATAACCTTTATAATGAAATAGATATTGATTTGGGCTTGTCATATGACGACTATCAGATAATTGATATTTACCCGGTACCCTATACAGTAATTAAGAAACATAAACCCGATGTCAGCTATACTTTCATTGGTAATGGGTATTTGTGGAATACACTGCTGATAAACTGGATGCAGTATGAAAATTTTAATAATATGAGCTCAGGTGTGTTTTATAATGCAAACACTAACGAGGTTGTTTTTAAACCCAATACAGCGGGGGCTGTAAATGCAGCTGTATATTTAAATGATACCATTTGGTTTGGGACACAGTTAATTGCAGATACTGGCAGTGGTCTTGTTACTGTTGACAGTATGTGGTATTATATATATAATCCGGCTCCATCCAAGCTTGATTCAATGATAAACGCTTCAAAAAAGTACTCAAAAAAAATGTATGACCTTTATTTAAAAGCTGAAGATGGAAAAGCCAGGGTAAAAATGGCTAATTGCATATCAAATTCTGCTACTCTTTTTATTCAGCCTATGGCAACAGGCAGCAGTTTTGGAGAGTTTGTACTATCCGGTATTGATTACGTTGCATGGAATGATACAGGAGGTGTAGCACTTGGCGAAATGACAGGAATCCCGCTTGGACTTGATAATGCGCTTTTTAATAATCTTGAGTCAGCATTGGATATTATGAGCTCACACCTGAGAACTGAAGCAGAAGCTTTGTACAGCGACCCACCTGATACTAACTATACGGTGTTGCCTTGTTGGAATGGGCTGCCGGAGTTAACGACACACCCACCTACCGATGATTCATTACCCATTTTTCTATATCTGATTGAGCATTATATGGGTATGCAAACTGAACTAACAAAGTTGTTTACATCTGCGCTTGAAAAATATCAGGGCACTGTTATAGATGAAAACAATTATTACATGCTTTATCAGTTAAAAAATATGAAGCAACTGACCAAAAATTTATCGGAAAATGCACAATTACTAACATCCTCATTACAATGGGTTGTCGATTCTGTAAAAGGGGGCATTTACGATAGGTATCTTGATGTATTTTATTTGAATGCTGTTAAAAGTCGCTTACAATCTCATGGTATATCTTCACATGAAAGAAATAATTTGCTGAATGCAGGCTTTACACCATCCCAGATTGATTCAGTGGTTAATAAACTTTTATCTATTGATATTTCAAACCTACAGAATCAATGGCTTTCGGATATCTATGATTCGTTGAAAGTAAATTTCAGTGAAGGCATTCCATTATTCGAAACATTTTCGGTAAAAATACAAGAAATGATTGACTCTTTGCAAGCACTGATGCCAGATAGTTTTCCTCTTGCTGTTGCAGGGGGGCCGTATGTTTGCAATGAGGGGCAAAGCATAGTTTTATCGGCAGCAGGGTCAACCGATCCCAATAACTTATCTTTGACGTATGCATGGGAAATTGATACTATTTCTCAGGGTTCTTTTGTTACAGGAAACAGCACCGAAAATATTCAAATTGCTGAACAAGGTATTTATCCGGTTGTACTAAGAGTAACAAATTCAGCTGGTTATTCTGCGTACGATTATACATGGATTGTTGTAAAAAATACAAACATGATGCCTGTGGTTACCTATTTGCAACCGGACAGTAGCTTCATAATAATTGCACCCAATACCACGATAAATTTTATTGTTTCAGCTCAAGACTCCGATGGCAGTAAAACAAATCTGGTTTATAATTGGTACAGGGATTCTGTATTTGTATCATCCGACACCACATATTCTTGTTTATTTACAGGGTTAGATACATTGTTGGTGCATATTAAGGTAAATATTAGCGATATGAATTTACAAAGTTACGACATGGTTAAAGATTGGTGGGTAAGAACAGGAGTCTTTACTGTTAACAATGAAATGGATGATAAAAATATGCCAGAACATTCATCAGTCACTATATTTCCTAATCCATTTTCGGATATTTTGTCTTTAGTTTTTAGCGCTCAAGAAAATTTTAATGCTGATATATTTGTGTATGATCTTACAGGAAGGGCAGTATTGCATGAAAAGAAACCAGTATATGCAGGTATTACGTCTATTTCAATTAGTACTGTAATTTTAGAAGAAGGTTTTTATATTATAGAAGTAAATACAGTGAAAGGCATATTAACAAAAAAACTTCTGCTTGTAAGATAAAACTACATGAAAAGTTTTTTATTTGATTAGAGCCACACGCCCAATATATTTATGGGTTTCGCCCATAAAATCTTTTAAAATAATAACACAGGAATACACATCCTGTGTGCCAATTTCCATGCTGTTATTTATGTGGCCGTCCCAGGGCTTCAGTATATCGTCGGTTTCATAAACCATTTCGCCCCAACGGTCGTAAATGAGCATTAAAAATTCTTCAATGTTGGTTACTACAGGTCTGAAATAATCGTTTATACCGTCGCCGTTAGGTGTAAAGGCATTGGGTATAAAGATGCTATAGGTTGGTAAAATTCGTATAGTGCCAGAGGTAGAATCGGTGCAGCCATCGGCAGATGTTACATAAAGCATGACAGTGAAAGTGCCCTCGTTTTGAAAGATGTGAACAGGCGAAGACAGGTTGGATGTGTTTTGAGATGAGGGTTCTCCAAAATTCCAGTAATAGGAAACGGCATTATAAGAGTTATTGAGGAACTGTACTATAGGTGCTTCAAGGGTGGTTTGTTGGGGAATGGATGTAAAATCGGCTACAGGTTTTGGGGAAACCTGAATGATATTATTTTGGATAAGCGATTTGGTGCAGCCATCGGTGGTGGTAACCGTAAGCGTTACGGAATATGTGCCGGGTGTGTTATATATGTGTGTGGGATTTTTCATGCCGGAATTGTTAAAAACACCCGACTGTGGGTCGCCAAAATCCCATACCCATGTTTGGATGGCTGGTGTAGTATTGTCTGTAAAATTAACTATCAATGGTGGGCAACCACTTAAGTTATCGGCTATAAAGTTAATAACCGGACTAGGGAAAATACTTACTATCACGTCATCAGTTTGGCTGCATCCGTTAGCATCGGTAACAGTTACCGTGTAAGTTGTTTGTGAGGCGGGGTTGGCAACAGGGTTGGCTGTGTTGGTATTGCTTAAACCGTTTGGTGGGCTCCATGCATAAGTAACGCCTCCACTGGCATTTAAATTTCCTGTATTTCCAGTGCATATACTGAAATCATTTCCGGCATTAGCGGGAGGCAGATTGTTAACATCAACAATAACATTGTCTGTGGCTGAACACCCATTATTGTCTGTAACTGTTACAGTATATGTTGATGTTGTTTGAGGAGATACAGTAATAGCTTGTGTGTTATCACCTGTATTCCATGCGTAGGTTGTGCCACCTGTAGCGTTGAGAACTGTCGAGTTGCCTATACATATGGCTGCATGGTTGCCTGCATCAGCAGGGGGGAGGGGGTATAAATTAACAACTACATTGTCGGTATTAATGCAACCGTTGGCATCGGTAACCTGAACGGTATAAGTTGTGGTAACCGAAGGATGAGCTGTAGGATTGGCTATGTTTACATTATTGAGTCCTGTGGCGGGACTCCACAGATATATATTACCACCGGTTGCATTCAGGGTAACGGTTTCATGTGGGCACATATAAGCGTCCTGTCCCGCATTTGCATTGGGAAGCGGATTGACAGTCAGCACCATGTTGTCGGTTGAAGAGCATCCGTTGCCATTGGTAACGGTAACAGTGTATGTGGTTGTGACCGTAGGGTTTGCCACAGGGTTTGCAATGTTCTGGTTGTTTAAAGAGGCGGCAGGAGACCATGCATATGCTGTACCACCCGTAGCATTAAGGGTTGTGGAATTATAAATACAAATAGATTGGTTGGGTCCTGCTTCAGCAAGAGGAAGCGCATTAACGGTAAGAACCATGCTGCTGGTGGCAGAACAAGTGTTAGCGTTGGTGACTGTTACAGTATATGTGGTAGTAACAGTAGGTGTGGCTACAGGATTTGCAATGGTAGCATTGCTGAGGGAAGTGGATGGAGACCACACATAAGAAGTGCCACCGGAAGCGTTAAGATTGGCCGAAAATCCAATACATATAGCGTTATTACTCCCTGCGCTGGCTTGTGGCAAGGGATTTACAGTGATTACCATGCTGCTTGTAGCAGAACACCCGTTGTTGTTGGTAACGGTTACAGTATAGGTGGTTGTCACGGTAGGATTTGCTACCGGCGAAGCAATGGCGGCATTTGACAAAGATGAGGATGGCGACCATGCATAAGTAGTCCCTCCTGAAGCTGTAATTGTAGTGCTTGTACCTATACATATAGCTTTATTAGGGCCTGCGCTTGCCTGCGGTAAAGGATTAACAGTAACATAAACTGCATCTGAAGCTGTACATCCGTTATTGTCGCTTACAGTAACTGTGTAATTAGTGTTTTGGGTAGGGCTTACATTTATACTTTGGGTTCCTGCCCCATTGCTCCATGAATAATTAACCCCGCCGGAGGCTGTTAAATTGGCGCTTTGACCAAGACAAATTATTTGGTCGGTGCCGGCATTTGCACTTACAGAGCCGACATTTACCACAACCTGTGCTGTAGCTGTTTGGCCGCACGCATCGTTTACAGTTACTTTATAGGTAGTGGTTGCCGTAGGTGTAACACTTTGGCTTTGAGTATTTATGCCATTACTCCATTGGTAAGTGTATGGAGTTAATCCTCCGGAAGGGGTTGC
>JAKIYU010000093.1 GCA_022708385.1 Bacteroidota bacterium
TTGATGTTGTATTATGCACACCTTATTTATTTACTGAAGTAGATGATGATACCATAACCACAGCGGCACATGGTTTTTCTGATTTTAGCCTGGAAATGAAATACACATTTCTAAGCAGGGATAAATTATCAATGGCTATAAAACCCGGACTGTTGATTCCCACGGGAAACTGGCGCAAGGGTCTGGGCTGTGGCCGGCTAAGTGCTTCACTTTTTCTTGTAAACACCTTAAACTTTTCGCGTGTAATGCTACACACCAACCTGGGTTTTTTGCACAATGCCAACAGGCATGGCGATGCCCTGAATATCTGGCATGCTTCATTAGGGGGTGATGTAGCACTTGATGGACGTTTTCACCTGGTTTTGAATACGGGTATTGAAAAAAATCCGGATTCTGACGACCCAGTTATGCCGGCTTTTGCGCTTGCCGGTATGTACATCCTGATTACGCCCGATTGTGAATTGGCAGCAGGTTATAAAACAGGCATTACCAGGCCCGAATCTGACCACTCGGTAATAATTGGTTTTACTTTCAGACTATAATAAACATTATAAAACATTTTTAACATGACACAGGAATCCATCATTTTAATTGTAACTACCGTATCGCTGGCATTTATTCATACGTTAACCGGGCCTGACCATTACCTGCCCTTTGTGGTGATTTCGAAAGCGCGCAACTGGACTTTGAAAAGAACCATCTGGTTTACCGTTTTATGTGGTCTTGGCCATGTAGGCAGTTCCGTATTACTGGGCCTGATAGGCATTGCATTCGGTATTGCCGTCAGCAGTCTTGAATTGTGGGAAGGGCAAAGGGGCAGTGTCATATCTGTTCTCATCCTGGCCTTCGGTTTTGTGTATTTTATATGGGGCGTTTTCAGAGCTGTTAAAAACAAACCACACCGCCATATTCATAGTCATGGCGAAGCAATCCATGAGCACGAACATACACATAACAACGAACACGTGCACGTTCATACCCAACCGGCGAATGATAAAATCAGTATAACACCATGGATACTATTTACCATTTTTATATTTGGCCCCTGCGAACCACTAATCCCCTTAGTAATGTATCCTGCTGCTCAGAACAACACAGCTCTTCTCATACTTGTAACCTTGCTTTTTACCTTGGTTACTATTGGCACAATGATTACACTGGTTGTGCTTGCCTTAAAAGGTCTCAGTTTCCTTCCTATGAAAAAAATTGAACGCTACAACCATGCATTAGCCGGTTTTACCATCCTGCTATGCGGTATTGGCATGGTGTTTTTTGGGCTTTAGTGTGAATTTTATTGTTCAGATGTAAGATAATTTTTTAGAAATCCAAAAGCAGCATAGAGATTTGATTCAGCTATAGGAGAAAGCTCCTCAATAAAATCAAAATCATAAGCTTTTATATGGAGATTGTAAGCATCAGGCAGTTTATTATAAATTTTTTGACACAGCTCAATGACAAAAGCAGTGGAAACGGCATGCATAGTGAACTCAATTGAGGCGTCATTAGGAGTAATATTTTCAAGTTTGAAGTCAATAACGTCTTCAGCAACGGAAGCATCCACAAAAATGACCCTATCGTATTCAGCTACTACAGCTGCATCTTCGATATTGAGCTGATAATTGCAGTCTGTTTTGATATTTTGTATTTCTTCGTTGGCAATCCAATTGTCAACAAGTTCAATAAATCGTGCACCGAGACCATCGTCTTTTCTGCCCGGGTTGCCATAGCCGTAAATGAGGGTTTTCATGAGTGTATGTTTTGTGCAAAGATATTAAAAAAGCTGCCCGTTAAAGAAGCAGCTTTTAAAGTGTGCAGGCGTGTTTTTTTATGACCTATAATGGTCTAAAACATCACCTTTAGCGTTATACAGTTTTATGTCCAAAGGCATCTTACCTAAGGCATGTGTAGCACAGCTCAGGCAGGGGTCATAAGCGCGGATGGCTATTTCAACTGCATTTTTCATAGGCTCGGTGATGGTGGCCTGTCCGTTCATCATCTTCTTGGCTACAAAGTTAACCGACTGGTTCATGGGCTCATTGTTGTTCGTTGTCGAAACGATGAGGTTGGCCATGGTAATCTGGTCGTTTTCGTTAATCTTGTAGTGGTGGAAGAGGGTGCCACGGGGTGCTTCGATAAGGCCAACGCCTTCGAACTTCTTCGTGCCTTTGGTAACGATATCGTCCTTCTGCAGATCAGGGTCGCGGAGTAAATCTCTGATAACTTCGGCAGAGTGCAGTAATTCGATAAGACGTGCCCAATGGGTGTGCAGGCAGTAATTGTTAGGTTTGCCGTTGGTGTGGGCTTTGTAGATTTCGAATTCCTTTTGTGCCATAGGTGTGGGGATAAAGTCGGCTGTATTGAGACGTGCCAGAGGGCCTACGCGGTACCAGCCTTTTTCTTTGCCCAGATGTTTGATGTAAGGGAATTTCATGTAGCTCCAGCTTCTTACTTCTTCTTCTATGTAGTTGTAATATTCCTGATAGTCCACATCGTTAAGTATTTTGTTGCCTTCTGCATCCACAGCGCGCATTACGCCATGATAGAGGTCGAGGGCGCCGTCCTTGCGTACGAGGCTCAGGTGGTTGGAGGGGAAGTAAGCAAAGTTGTCAACAAAATCGCGGTTTTTCATGTAGTAATCCTTGAAAAGTTGCAGAGCAGCATCAGCCCATTCAATCATTTTATCAATGTTGAGTGGTGCGGGTCCGTTGAGGAGGGCATCACGTTCGGCAATGCTGAGGTTTTTGTTGATACCGCCTGGGATAGCGCCGGTGCCGTGAATTTTTTTACCGGCAGTTACAGCAATAATTTCCTGACCGTATTTACGCATAAGGACGCCCTGGGTAGCTAATTCGGGGAATTTGATAGCTACACCTACAACGTTGCGTATTGCGGGGTCGGCATCATAGCCGAGAAGGAAATCGGGCGAACAGAGGTGGAAGAAGTGGAGGGCATGCGACTGAAAGATCTGACCGTAGTGCATGAGCCTTCTCATTTTCTCACCGGTGGGTGTAAGGCCGTGGCCTGTGCCGGCGCCGACAATGACGTCGAGGGCTTTGGCAGCAGCCAGGTGGTGGCTTACAGGGCAGATACCGCAAAGACGCTGTACGAGCACAGGGGCTTCCCAGTAGGGGCGGCCCTGCACAAAACGTTCAAATCCACGGAATTCTACAACATGCAGGCGTGTTTGTACCACATTCATATTGTCGTCGAGGTGAATGGTTACTTTACCGTGACCTTCAACTCGGGTTACAGGTTCTATAGTTACTTTTTGTGCCATTATTCTTAAGTTTTTAAATTAATCAAATTTTACCAGTTCGTAAGGAAGATTCATCGTGTCGCCAGTGAGGAGTGCTACAACAGCATTCCATATAAGGTCGGCTCTGGGAGGGCAACCCGGCAGATAGTAATCTATCTTTACAATTTCGTGAAGCGGATAAACTTTATCAAGTATCATGGGGAGTTCGTCATCATTGGGGATAATTTTCTCGGAGTTCAGTCCTACGGTAGGTCCACCCAGATAGGCTTCTTCGAGGCATTCCTTAACAGGAATACCATTGCGCATAGCCGGTAATCCACCCATAATGGCACATTCGCCTAATGAAATGAGAATCTTGCAGTTTTTCCGGAACTGTTTCAGCACTTCAACATTTTCGCTGTTGCAGCAGCCGCCTTCAATGATTCCTACATCGCATTGTTTGGTGAATGTCTTGATATCATCAATAGGAGATTTGTTAAACTCAACCAGTTCAATTAGTTTTAAAATACGGTCGTCAATATCGAGGATTGACATGTGGCATCCGAAGCACCCGGCCAAGGAAGCAGTAGCAACAATAGCTTTACTCATAATTATTTCCTCCTTTTTTATTGATGAATTTTTTCTATATCGGAACCGATAGGTTCTTTGTCATATTTCCTTGTGCCAATAGAATTGATAAAGCCGACTTCCTTTTTCAGAATGGCACCTACGGGGCAGGCATTCATGGCTTTCATGGTAAGGTCGTCGCTCATATTGGCAGCCAGTTTTTTGTCGATGTTGATTTCGAGGGTTTTGCCTCTGCCTTTAAATGCAAAGATGCTCCTGCCTTGTTCGTCTTTAATAAGCCTGACACAACGTTTGCAGAATATACAGCGGTTCTTTTCGAGGAAAATCTTGGGGGTAGAAGCTTCGAGTTCTCTGCGTTCAAATGCGTAGGGGAAGCGGGGCACCATCATCTGATATTTATATCCCAGTGCCTGAAGGTCGCAGTTGCCGCTTTTTTCGCATGATGGACAGAAGTGATTGCCTTCGACGAAGAGCATTTCGACTATAGCTTTTCTGATGTCGTTAAGTTCTGCTGTATTGCTTTCGATGTTCATGCCGGGTTCAACGGGTGTTGTACAGGCAGACATGTAGCGTCCGTTAACTTTACAGGTACAGATTCTGCAGGAACCGGCCGGTACCAGGTCCCTCATGTGGCAAAGCAATGGTATGTATATACCATTGTCGGCAGCAGCATCAATCAGAAGCTGGCCTTTAACTGCAGTGCATTCTTTGCCGTCGATTGTGAATTTTACTGTTTCACTCATGTTATTTCGATTATTTTTTTTGTTAATGACTAATTTAATTATTCATGAATGTTGGGAATACGTCCGACAACTTCACAGGATTCTGCAACAGCTTTATGCATGTCGAAATCGCTCTGATAATCCACATCTTTTACTCTTTTGTCATACAGTTCCCTGAAATTCTTGATGGTAGTGGTAATAGGATTGGAAGAGGTCTGACCCAGGCCGCAGCGTGTAGTTTTGCGGATAATTTCGCTCCAAGCTGTCATATTTTCGATGTCGGTTTTAATGCCATGACCTTCGACCACTTTTTCGATTTGTTTGCGCAGAATCATATTAAATGAACGGCAGGTAACACATGAACCGCAAGATTCATCTTCGAAAAATTCCATAAAATTGAGTACCACATCTTTAAGCAGGTCGCGGTTTTTGCCGATAACAATCATTGACCCCCCTGTGGGCAGATCTTCGATAGCAATTTTGCGGTTAAACTGGGCAGGGGGGATACAGATGCCCGAGGGGCCTGCCACTTGCACAGCCTGTACATCTGTAGCTCCAACCATTTCCAACATTTCGGCAATGGTCATGCCCCATTCGATTTCATAAACGCCTGGGTTTTTGCAGTCGCCCGAAATGCTCAGAAGTTTAGTGCCGGCTGATTCGGTAGTACCCATAGCTTTGTACCAGGCTGCACCGTTTTCGATTATTTTAACAGCGGAACAGTAGGTTTCTACATTGTTAACAATAGTAGGTTTGTTTTTGTAACCTTTCTGAACGGGGAAGGGGGGACGGTTGCGTGGTTCGCCGCGTTTGCCTTCGGCTGATTCGATGAGTGCAGATTCTTCGCCACATACATAAGCCCCTGCGCCGAACTGTACACGGATATCGAAATCGAACCCTTTTCCCAGTATGTTTTTGCCAAGCAGGTTTTTGTTGCGCAATTCCACAAGGACATTTTCTACATAATTCTTAAGATAAACATATTCCTGACGAAGGTATAATACACCTTCCTTAGCGCCTATAGCATATCCGGCAATGGTCATGCCTTCGAACATCATGGCAGCACGTTCTGTCAGGAGTACCCTGTCTTTAAAAGTGCCCGGTTCGCCTTCGTCAGCATTGCAGAGCACATATTTACTGTCGTTTTCTCTTGCACAGAAATCCCATTTCATACCTGTTGGGAAACCGGCACCGCCACGGCCACGCAAATTAGAATCTTTCACTTCCTGAATAATGGCTTTGCTTTCCATATTCAGGGCTTTTGCCAATCCTTTACCCGGTGTGTATTCACCAAGTGTAACCTTACCTGTTTTGCGGATGTTGTTTTTAACCATCGATTTTACCAGCGGGTGGGCGTTAACACCGTCGCCGTACTGGCTGAACATGGCTTCAACAGCTTTACCTTCGCGCATGTCGGCTACAATTTTTCTGACTTTTTCTCTGTTCAGTTCAGTGAATACAACTGAATTGATTAAAGCGGCAGGTTCCTGGTCGCTCATGCCTATACATGCTGTATAGTGCAGACTGATAAGTCCATCGGCAGTTTTTTGTCCGAATTTGATGCCGGTTTGTTTTTCAAACTCATCGGCCACCTCTTTCATGCCAAAGAAACCGGAAACCACACTGTTATTCAAGTAAACAGCATACTTGCCAACAGGCTCTTTGGTAAAGAAATGGTAAAATGAGCGTGTCTGTACAACATCAACCTCGGAAATTTTTAATTCGGAAGCAATCAAACCGATAGCTTCGCATGAAACACATCCGAATGCTTTTTGAACATCCAAAAGAATGTCCATTAATCTGCCCGGATCCCTTTCATAATTCTCTACAATACTTAAAATTTTGTCTTTCATATATTTACATTAATTTAATTGGTAGGAAAAATTAATAATGAGCAAAAATATAAATCTTTTCTTATAAATGATAAAATTTAATGAAATATTAAAAATAAATTTTAAAAAGAGTTTAATTTTGTGCGTGAGCATAATAAATTTTTTAAATTATTTCAATGGATACTTATCGTCATAAGGGTTTGAGAAAAAAACTTGTTGAAACCATCCGTGCCAAAGGCATAAAGGATGAGGCAGTACTGAGGGCTATAGAAACTGTACCACGTCATCTTTTTATGGATTCATCGTTTGTGGAATTTGCCTATAGGGATAGTGCTTTTCCCATTGCAGCCGGGCAAACCATTTCGCAACCCTATACCGTTGCCTACCAGACCGAACTCTTGTGCGTGAAACCAGGGGAGAAAGTGCTTGAAATAGGCACCGGTTCAGGCTACCAGGCTTGCGTGCTGTGCGAAATGGGCGCTAAAGTGTTCAGCATTGAAAGACAAAAGCTGCTTTTCGACCAGACAAAGAAATTGCTTCAGAGTATAGGGTACACCCCCAAATTATTTTTCGGGGACGGCTATGCAGGACAGCCTGCTTTTGCCCCCTTTCATAAGATACTTATTACGGCCGCAGCCCCTGAAATACCTGCCAAATTGCTCGAACAGCTTAAACCCGGCGGTTACATGGTTATACCCCGCAACAGCGATAATGGTGACTACCAGATAATGATGCGCATTACAAAAAAAACCGATGGTACCCTCGATGTGGAAGAGTTCGATAAATTCTGCTTTGTGCCTATGCTGCAGAACAAAAGCTTCGAAGGGTTTGAGGAAAGGTGATTACACACCAATTTAAATGTATATGTTACATTCGGGAAAGCGAGTCTGCAAAATACAGAGGAATAAATTTTAGTTTCTGTTGGGGCAGTTCAGCATAAGGCTGGGCTGAAAGTACATAAGCAGTGTCGCTATCAGTATATTCTTTTAAGTATTGATGCAAACTTCTCAGGCTACCACTGCTGCCGCTTTTAACTTCCACAGGATACCATTTGTTATGCTTCTGTATTACAAAATCAACCTCTGCAGTGCTGCTTTTTGCCATTCTTTGCCAGTAATAAATATTGTTCTGTTGATTTATAACAAATTCCTGTGCTATGAACTGTTCTGCCATTGCGCCTCTGTAAATAGCCAATAAATCAGTTTTTAAATATTCTTCCCCAGGTAAAGCACCTCCCAGAAAGTTCATCAGGCCTATGTCCAGTAAAAAGGTTTTAAAAATGCGACCCGAAACCAATTGCGGAGGGAAACCTATCGGATTGATGGCATTAACCTGATGAATCAATTTGGCCATATGCAAAGTCTGGTAAGCTTTTTTTAATGTCGGGTTGCTAAATCCCTGAGCCAATTTACTGTATTTTGTCTGATGGCCAATGTTTAATGCAATTTCTGATAGTGCCGTGTTTAAACAATCCTTGTCCACTTGCGGGTTATACTTAGAGAAATCCATACGGAGCGAATTAACTATTTCACTTTGAACCTCAATACAGTTAACTATTGACTGTGTATCGCAAAAGACATTTACACTTTCAGGCATACCGCCTACAAAGAAATACTTTTTCAACTCGCTTAACAACTGTTCGTGTATCGTTTTGGCGAGTGGATGCGGTTGTTTGTTCACTAATTCCTGAAGATTTTTCTTCTGGGTAGCTCCCAGAAATTCAGAAAAATTCAAGGGATACATATCGTAAATCTGT
The DNA here is from genome assembly GCA_022708385.1 of Bacteroidota bacterium. Taxonomy (GTDB): domain Bacteria; phylum Bacteroidota; class Bacteroidia; order Bacteroidales; family PXBB01; genus JAKIYU01. Next base: position 8,134 of record JAKIYU010000093.1, read on the forward strand.
ACCCTGCCTACAGGAAATGATATTTCGGATAAAGCAAACTCAAGCAAAGAACCTGTTGCAATGACATGCAAAGCGGGCATTTCTTCATAAAAATAACGTAAGGAAATGATGGCCCTGCTGCATTCCTGTATTTCGTCCAGGAAAAGAAGGGTTTTTCCTTGCCTGATTTTCGTATTTTTAATAATTTCAATCTCATTGCAAATACGAACAGGGTTGAGGTCGGATTCGAAAAGTTGTTTCATCAGAGGCTCTCTTTCGAAATCAATTTTAACAAAATTTTCAAATGCCGACTTTCCAAATGATGTAATTGTGTGTGTTTTCCCGACCTGGCGCGCTCCTCTTACAATTAGTGGTTTGCGCCTTTCATTGCCCTTCCAGTTGTTGAGAAAAGATTCCGCTATACGTTCCATAGTGGTGTAATTTAAAAATACAAGGCAAAATTAATACTTTTAGTTTAAAAATACAAGGCAAATTTTAAATAATTAATTTAAAAGTACAAGTTAATTTGCATCAGGAATACTTTTAACCTTTGATATGTTTTGCTTTTACATTGCTGTCCCATTAGAGACAAGATGTTGGTTAAATATCATAGTGGGATAATATCAGCGTGCTATTTGTACGCAACATAGCGAAGTCTTGTGTAGTGGCTTTTATGAGCGGGCAGACTTCGTCGTAATTTATTATAGCTAAAAATGACATAACTAATCATTTTTAAATGTTTCAGGTCTTTTATTGTTTTTTACAAAAATACGTATTTTGTTAGTTTGAAAACTAACGTTTATAGTCCGACGAAGTTAGCCATCGCGCTTATCTGCTCACAAAACT
>JAKIYU010000094.1 GCA_022708385.1 Bacteroidota bacterium
CATCGAAATATGGGTTGAGAACAGTTGCTGTAACGCTGTTAAAAGTCCTTGATTGAAAGGCCTTTCTGGGATAACTGTAGGGATAAAAACTCTTCTCCCAGCTATTGACCGCAAAAGCATCCAAAGAAGCATCATACATAGTTGCCAGCAATTCTGCCGCGATAAGCTCTTTTTTCTGCCCGGATATTTTTATCCGCCATTCCTCTTCCTGTCCGGGCAGCAGTTTATCGCGGAAGGTTTCAAAACTGATGTAGAGCTGCTTGTTGGTATAGGGCACTTCTACGGTCCATTCATGGCTAAAACTGGCATTGTGTTTTACAAAGACAAGATGTACCGAAAAATTACCCCTGTCATTTTCAGTAACAGGTATGCCTATCAATTGCTGTTCATTGTTCAGTATTATCCATTGCTTATCTGTAATTTTATTCTTCCGTTCTATTTCATAGCGCACATACACTGCTGTATCGCGGCTGCCCACAACAAACCAGGCCGTATCACCGGGTTCGGCTGTTGAGGTAATCGGGTTGAACCAATCTGTCGAGTAATCGGGAATGGTCTTTTCATTAAGGGCATACACCGTAAAATAGGCGTACGACTCAACGTCTTCGTTGTAAACATCTTTTGTTTTGAGTTCAAGAAGGTATTTGCCCTGCTCCCATGCACCCATCTGGGCGGGTTTCAGCAGGGAGTCCTTTTCGGTGTTGAAAACCGTTTCGAACACTTTCTCGCCCTTTTCCCATTTGTACATATTGTCTTCATTGTCGTACACATCGTAAGGGAAAGCGGCATAATAGTCTTCGCGGCTCATGATAAATTTGTCGGGCCTTTTCCACAGGCGGGAACGAAATATCTTTTCGGGTTGCTTCAGTTTATAAATGGCAATGCTGCCCTTGGCAGCTTCCTTTTCGCCATTGAGGTTGGTGGTAATGATCCTGTATTCGGCAGGCTCTTCCCTGTTGACCGATTCGGGAATATCAACCCGTGCATTGAGAGCGGTATAGCCCACTATAATGCTTTTCTGCGCTGAATGGGTTTCGCCGTTAATATCCGTAACATCGGCATACACGGTATAATTAAAGCAGGGTTTGTTCTTTTTGCTGATGCTCAGGTCGGGAATGGCTTTAAATGTGATGGTATAGGCCCCGTTTTCGTCTGTTTTTACATAGCCGTTGGTTATCTCCATGGCCGGTTTAGCCGGTGTATAGCCATACCACCAGTAGTACCAGTGAGGATATATGGCTGTGCGTGTTACCCTGTATTTCACGTCGGCCCCGTCGATATTGCTGCCGGCATAGGCCTTGGCCTGCCCTTTAACACTCACATTTTCGTTCAGCTTATAACTGCCCTTTACGGGCTCAAATACCACCTCAAACTTCGGCCGTTTGTATTCCTCGACAGAAAAATAAATTTCGCCATAGCTGTTTGTAATGCGCATCAAACCTGTTAAACCCGAAGAGGGCGCCGTAAAAGTGCCGCTGAAAGTGCCGTATGCGTTTGTTTTAAGGTTAAGCTCGCCTACCTTCTGATAATTGACATCGTAGAGATATACCGTGGACGACATATCGGGCGCAATTTCGTATTTGCCATCGTAATAACTCAGCATCACCCCCTTAAAGTAAATGGTCTGTCCCGGACGATAAATACCTCTGTCGGTGAAGAAAAAGGTCTTGTAGGTTTTGTTTTTCTCAGGCGCCTGGTAATTGTACTGGTAAAACTCATTGTCCGTAATCAAATGGTCGCCCTGGTAGCTGAAGTCGAAATAAAAATAACGACCGTAATAGGTTTTGGATATGATTTCTGGCACACTAAAATAGCCATCACTATCCGTGGTAAAGTATTTCCACTTAACAAATTCATATTGTCGTGTAACGTAATTATATTTCTCGTAATAAGCTTGGGCGCCGGCATTTTTGAGGGGCATACCGCTTTCCCTGTCGAACAGGTAAAAGTCGTACCCATCCTTATCTGTTTTCCGGCTGATATAGCTGATTCTGGATACCCATGTGGTGTAATAAGCCACCGGGGCTTTGTCATAATTAAAATTTTTATCGTTTGAAGCAAGGATAATATAATACCCTGCGGCAAGTTCAGGCATTTTCACTTCAAGGCTGTGGTGCTGGAAGTCGCCTTCATTTACTAAATCCGTGCTGAACTCCTTTTGCGGTGTCAGCTTTACCAGTCGCGAAATCAGTTTTACACCATAATAATCCCGTGTCAGCTTTTTGTAATCTTCGTGCGAATATTTAATAACCCTGATATAGGCCTTATCCATATTGGCGTATTCAAGCAGTGTTCTGAAGGGTTTATTGGGTTGATTAACCTCTTCGGTGGTAAGTTGCACGAAGGGGGTATTTATTTTTTCGAGCAGATAGGCGCAATTCTTTGCACCGTCGGAATCAGGATAACGGTCCATGGCCTGTCGGCACAGTTCGGCCGCCTTTTTGATTTCCCACTTATAATCCTCTCCCAGCAGGGGATTGAAAGCCGCGCCTATGTTGTAATGCACCGAGGCAATTTCGTACGACACATCGGCCGAGGCCTGCGAACGTATGTACTTTTTCTCGAGCTTTTCGAGGGCATCGAGGTAAAGGCTGTCTTTAAGTTCAAGAATGGCGTTGTTTTTTATAAACTTCAGCCTTTTAAGCTCTACATCAATGAGGGCGGTGGGGTCAGCATCGTTAAGATGAAAAGCGGTGAGCCGCTGCAAGAGCTTAAGGGCATAAAACTTCAGGGAAATACTGTCCTTTGTAGTAAGCGGCAGGCGCGAAAACGTTTCAGCATCACCAAAATAGGCCGCATTATCTATTTCAAATTTATAGGCTGGCCGCGTTAGCGCGGGCTCTTCCCCCATAAAAAAGTCAACCGCCCGGTGCCCCAGAAAATCAAACAGAGTGGGGCGCAATTTGGCCGATGTGGCTTGTTTAACAATAATGTTATCGTAAACATTTACGGGAGTAGCTGTCAGCCTTTGTTCATCGGCGAGCGATGCCAGATAATGGTTGATGGTTTGCTCGGTTATTTTCTGCAAATCCCATGTGCGGATATCGTCTTGTTTGAAATTTGCCGTAATTGATCTCTTAAGGAATTTGTATCTGTTGCTCTGGTAATAGCGCCAGTACATCTCGGCCAGAATGGAGTGCAGCACAGGCTTTACCAGAATGGAAGCTGTTTCAATTTCGCTGTTGAGCTGGTTGATGATGAGCACATACGACTCTTCCTGATATACGTCCTGCAGTTTCATTTTATAAATAACCGCCTTTACAAACTGGCCGGCATTGTTGTCTTCTTTGGCCAGCTTATAAATTTTGTCAACAGCTTCGACGGCTGTTTTAGTAAGTCCTTTGTTTACCAGCGAATCGACCGACTTCCACAATTTGTTGTAATCGGGTTCACCAGGCAGTGTGGCGGCACGTGATACCAGCGTTACTGCAAGAAATAAGCAGCATAATAATTTTGTTTTCATGAGGTATAATTTTTAAAATACAAGGACACAAAGATATACCGGGCGCAATTTTTCCATAAATTTATAATTATTATTCCATACCGACCGGCAAAAAGAATGGCAAACCTTCAAACATACAATTGCACAACAGTTTTAAAAGGTGGATAATCAATAGCTTCACTATTTTTTAAAGTTTATCTTTTTAGAAGTCAATATTTTATTAATTTTGCACCCATAAATACACCGCCTTATGGAAGAACCGGTTTATATCTATTCAGGAAGAGCCACTGAGTATCTGGCAAAAAAAATTGCCGCATGTTATGGCAGCAAACTTGGGGTTGTCAATTATGCCACATTTGCCGATGGCGAATTTCGCCCTTCATTTGAAGAAACGGTACGTGGCGGGGAAGTATTTATCATTCAGTCAACCTTTTCACCTGCCGAAAACCTCCTCGAGTTGCTCATGATGATTGACGCCGCCAAGCGTTCTTCTGCTAAACGTGTAATTGCGGTTATCCCTTATTTCGGTTACGCCCGTCAGGACAGGAAAGACAAACCGCGTGTACCTATTACGGCCAAACTTATTGCCAATCTCGTTATTGCAGCGGGTGCCAACCGCATCATCACTATGGATTTGCATTCCGACCAGATTCAGGGCTTTTTCGATGTGCCTGTTGACCACCTCTATTGCTCTACTATTTTTGTCCCCTTTCTTAAATCACTTAACCTCCCCAACCTTACCATGGCCTCGCCCGATGCAGGAGGCGCCAAAAGAGGAGCCGCCTACGCCAAGTTCCTGAACACAGAACTGGTTATTTGTTTTAAACAAAGACTCAAAGCCAATGTGGTGGATAAAATGACCATTATCGGCGATGTGGTGGGAAAAGACATCATGCTTATTGATGATATTGTTGATACCGCTGGCACCCTTACCTTTGCCGCCAACCTTATGATGGACCAGGGCGCTAACAGCGTGAGAGCCTGTATTACACACCCCGTGCTGTCCGGTAAAGCTTTGGAAAAAATTGAAAAATCAAAAATCAAACAGCTTATCGTCAGTAATACCATTCCGCTTAGAGAAAACAGCGACAAAATTACTGTGGTGGATGTTTCCTGCCTCTTTGCCGACGTGATACGCGCGGTAAATAAGTGCGAATCCATCAGCTCTCATTTCGATTTTACTACTATTCAATAACCCAATTAATTTCAAATCACTTAAATTTTATTTAACAATGAAAAAAGTATCTATTAGCGGTTCACCCCGGGTGAACGTAGGGAAAAAAGATGCGAAAGCCAACAGAAACAAGGGCCTCATTCCTGCGGTTCTGTATGGCGGCAAAGAACAGTTTACCCTCACTGTCGAAGAAAAAGCAATTGTAAAATTACTCAGCTCACCCGAAGTATATACATTGGGCTTAAACTTCAACAACAAGGAGTATAACTGCATTATTAAAGAAACACAGTTTCATCCTGTAACCGATAAGGTTATCCATGTGGACTTTCTCGAAATATTCGAAAACAAGCCTGTAATATTAGAAATACCCGTAAAATTAACCGGCACATCACCAGGCGTTCTAATGGGTGGTAAGCTGCAATTGAAGCAAAGAAAACTTAAAGTAAAAGGCATTTATACCAAACTTCCCGACTATATCACACTCGATATTTCAAGCCTCGAAATTGGCGATTCAATAAAAATTGGTAACATTAAACACGAACATTTGGAATTACTCGATAATCCTAGTTCGGTTGTTGTAGCCGTTAAACTTACCAGAGCAGGTGTAAGTGCAGCACAGGAAGAAGAAGCCGCAGCAGCACCGGCAGCAGAACAAAAGGAAACCAAAGAATAATTGTATATTCTTATTTTCCGAGTTTTAAAAAACGCCAAAATACAAGCCTCTTTTCATAATATTTCGGGTTTATTGAAAAGTAAAGTGTGCCTGTTTTTTGGCGTTTAATTTATCAAAAACAGAATGACTAAATTTTTAATAGCCGGTCTGGGCAATATAGGTGCTGAATATGCGAACACAAGGCACAATATAGGCTTCAGTATACTTGATGCCGTTGCCGCGGAGGAAAAACTTAGCTTTGAATTAGCCAGATACGCTCACGTAGCCCGTTTTAAGTCGCGGGGCAAACAGTTTGTTCTCATCAAACCAACCACCTATATGAACCTAAGTGGCAAAGCCGTGGCATACTGGTTACAGGCCGAAAATATTTCGCTCGAAAACCTGCTTGTTGTGGTGGACGATGTGGCCCTTGAGCTGGGAGCCATCCGTATTCGGCCTAAAGGGGGCGATGGCGGGCACAACGGCCTGATTCACATTATCGAAACTCTAAAATCCGAAAATTTCGTCAGGCTGCGCTTTGGCATAGGTAATAATTATCCCAAAGGCTTTCAGGTCGATTATGTGCTTGGTGCCTGGTCCGACGACGAACTGAAAATACTGGAGCCCCGCATCAAACTGGCGGCCAGCGCCGTAAAGCATTTTGGCTACCACGGCCTCGAAAGCACCATGACAACTTTCAGCAAAAAATAATCTGCCCCCTTTTCAAAAAGTACGGTGAGAGCCGACTGCTCAAGCCTGCTAAATAGGGAGATGGTGTAAAAAAATATACATTTTGCTGAATATAATTGAAAACTTTTTCACTCAGGGCGCTAACATACAACTTCATTAACAATCGTTTATCGATATTCGATGTTCTTATACCGTTTGGAAAAATAATAAAGTCCTCCCGCCACGATTTTGCCAGGAGCTTCCGGAATCGCATACTCCTTTGTACTATTTATTTTAATCATCGGCATTTTCAAATAAGAAATATTAATACGTCCTTCGGACTATTTATTATTTCAATTTGATAATATTAATAACTTTGTAAAATACCAGAACTATCCGATAAACCAACCTAATATGACGGCTACTCTCTATAAACACGATGTCACTGCGCTGCTTTATACGGAATATTATGTTACGGACACAGCTCAGATTGGTTATTACAGGCCAAATAACCTCACGGGAATTAAACATATATTAAGTAATAAACCCTTGGTTAAATACCTGGACGAAAGATTAACCCAAAGAGGCTGTCTCAAAATGACAGCCTCCCATATTGATTTTATTCTTATGGATATTAAAATGCCCCTTATGGATGGCCTGGAAGCCACCAGGCTAATCAGAGATATGAATCCCGACATTATTATTATTGCACTTTCTGCTTACGTTTATACCGAACAGGGTCAGAATCTTTTTTCGGCAGGCTTTAATTATTTTATTACCAAACCTTTCGATGCCGATGCTTTAATAAATGTACTTAAAAAAATTTGACCATTCGTGTTTACTGTTTATTTTTGCCTTAGAATTTTTATAATTTTTTATAACCATTTAATCAATTAAATATGGCCTCATTCATTCCCAACCGTACACCACTTGTAGAAATACCCAAAGATGAACTGCTTGCCCTTATCAGGAGTTATACACCCGAAAAACTGGCACGCTTTATCGATGTTACTGACCTCAAAGCCGATACACAGGAACCCAAAATAAGGTTGCTGGCCGAGTGGGCCATAAAATATAACTGTGCGTCTGTTTGCGTAAACCCTGTCGAAGTCGATATAATGCCCTTGCTGCTTAAAGGAACTTCAGTAAAAAACTGCTATGTAATCGATTTCCCCTTAGGCAAACTCGACCCCGAAATGAAAGCCAGGCAAACAGAGTTGGTGGTTAAGAAAAACCGCGAACTGCGCGCCGAAGGCAAAGGCAAAATGGAACTCGATATGGTCATTAATGTAGGCCGCTTTAAACGCGACCATAAATATGCTCTCGAAGAAATTAATGCTGTTTGCGATGCAGCCGACGGCGAATTGGTAAAGGTAATTGTCCGTTCTTCCGAACTTACCGAAGAAGAAGTGTGGAAAGTAGCTGAAATGGTGGCGCTTTCTAAAGCACAGTTTATTAAAAACTCCACAGGTATGGATGCTTTTGGCGCTTTACCCGACCACATGTGGATTATGCGACAGGTCGTGGGGAGCAATAAAGGCGTTAAGGCTTCGGGTGGCATGGCCGATGCCCTTACAGCCCTCAGACTGATGTGGGCCGCCGCAAAAGATACCACCCTGCAGGTACCCGAACGATTCCGCTTCGGCACCAGTTCCCCGTTAAACATTATAAATACCATGAGCACTTTGCTCAGCAACGCCGAAGAGCTTGTAATAAACAACAAACCGTGTCAGCTCTGTCCTTATTACCCGACAGGAAAAATGAGCCCCGAACTCAAAGAATACAGCGAAAAAAGATGTCCCGGCTGTATCTATGAAAAATACAGAAACTAAAGGTTCGACAGCTTTTTCATGGCTTCTTTTACGGCTCTTTCGAACATGACTTTGGTCATGTGCATGCGGTATTCCTTTGTAGCCCTTACATCAGTAATCGGGGCTATAACCGTTTCAATCATCACCTTGGCTTCGTCCAGCACGGCGTCAGTAATTTCCTTCCCGTTAAGAAAATGTTCAATTTTAGGAGAACGTTTGGGCACAGGGCCTACCGAGCCAAAAGCCACGCGGAAAGTGCCATCGGCAAGGGCTAAAACACCCACATTAGCCTGCGACAAATCTTCACCCGAATAACGCATAAGTTTCTGATAAGCTCCCGCATACTTCTGTGTAGGCAATACGACGGATACGCCTGTAACCAGTTCATCCTCATGTATGGCCGTTTTCCGGTTATCAACAAACCATTGGCTTACGGGCAAAACCCGCTCTTCTTTCAGGCTTTTCAGATGTATGGTAGCCTCATGCACCAGCAAGGGCGCTGCGCTGTCCATACAGGCTACTGCAGAGCATATATTACCCACCATGGTGGCACGATTCCTTATACCTGTCGATGCTACCAGATGAGCAGCATCCCACAGGATATTGAACCTGTCGCGTATAAGCGCCGACTTAATAAGGGAGGAAAAGGTTACCAGGGAGCCAATAAACAGCGTCTGACCGTCGAGTGTAATACAGTCGAGCGCTGAAATTCCTTTAATATCTATCATCATCTCAGGAACGGGAAAGCCTTGTTTAAGCATGTTCGCCATATCGGTGCCACCTGCAAGAACCTTCGATTTTTTACCGTATTGCGAAAGCAAAGCCAGCGCTTCTTCAAGCGAATGGGCTTTGATATAGTCAAATTCTTCGGGAATGGGCATGATAATAAAAAAATTGAAGTGTTAATAAATTAAGCTTCAGTATCAATGGCAATAATACGGCACATCGACGATTCCATTTCTATGCCGCGCAGGGGGAACAAACCAATCCACACGCGTTTGTTATTTACCTTGTCAATGTCGCCTCCCAGGTTTTCGGCATGTATAAGACCTTTCGGAAAAAGTTTGAGGTGCATCACCTGGTAATATTCCTGTGGGGGGAAAAGTTCATCCCAGCTTTTCTTGTATTTTTTCTTTATCAGGGCTTCGGCCTCTTTGAAGCGTTTGGGATGCCAGTCGCGTATAATGGTATTCATGGGGTGGTCGG
>JAKIYU010000095.1 GCA_022708385.1 Bacteroidota bacterium
TCAACAACAAAGCACTGGCGCACGGCGTAACAGCCATTACCGACTGCGGCGTTGCTCCCGGTATGCCCAATTTAATTGCCGGTTACCACAACACCCTGATGAAGATTGAACATTTTCAGTACATGGTGGGCGGTTTACCCAAGGTCAGGACATTCCCCTTTGAATACAAAGCGCCTTTCTCACCCATTGATGTGATTGAAGAATATACACGCCCCGCACGTTTCCTGCAAAACAACGAAATTATTGTCAAACCTCCTATGAGCGATGCCGAACTTATAGATTTTGAAAAAGCCGGTACCCTCGAAGCGTTTAATACAGACGGCCTGCGCTCACTCATCTTCACTTTAAAAAACATCCCAAACATCAGCGAAAAAACACTGCGTTACCCCGGACATATCAAACTGATACAAGCGCTTAAAACAGCCGGTTTCTTCGACCACGGCACCATAAACGTGAAAGGCAACGATATCAGGCCGGTTGACGTTACCAACACCATTCTCTTCAAGTCGTGGAAATTACAACCAGAAGAAGAAGAGTTTACCGTGATGCGCGTTACGCTAAAAGGCACGCAAAACGGCCGCCCCAAAGAAGTTGTTTACGAACTTTACGATGCATACTGTCCGGAAACAAAAATATCGTCCATGGCACGTACAACCGGTTATACGGCAACTGCCGCTGCCACCATGTTTCTCGAAGGACATTTTACCGACAAAGGCATCATCCCGCCCGAACTTATAGGTAAATACAAACACTGCTTCGACTTTATGATGGATTACCTCAAAGAAAGAAAGGTAATTTATTCGGTAAAGGAAAAATAATCCAATGTTTCTGAAAACATTTTCCCGAATTACCCGTCACGCTTACGCCATCAGGCATTCCCTGCAAACAGGTTCTTATAAAGCAACCTGACATATATTACCCACTCTTTTGAATAACCGGGATTTTCGAGCAGGTTAATTCTCTTTAAGCTCAGGTTGGCACCCATATGTACGGCAAAAGCATCGCCAAGATTAAAGATGACACCGGGATTAACATAGTACCCCTGCCCTATGCCACCTTGTTTATAGCCATAGTAAGCATCCATAGGGTCAACAATAGAATAGGTATAGCTTAAAATCTGGGCTTTATTATCTTTTAATTTGACATCATTAATATTTATGCCTATTTCTATAAATGGCTTAACACGCATAGGTTTTCCAAAAGTACGGATGTAACCTATGTTGAAGTTAACCCGCTCTTCAATACCCCATATCTTGCCAAGTTCTACGGTAGGTTCGCTGGTGGTGTTAGAGGGGTCTTCAATAACAAGGGTAAAGAAATCGGCCGCTGTATGCCTGGAATATCCAAAATCGATAACCAGTCCGTTGTTTTCGTTGAAGTTGTATTTCGATACAGCCTGAAGCAGTACAGCAGGGGCATACTTCATAGCAGAAGGTAAATTATTCGAGTCGAGATGAAAGTCGTAATTAAATTTCTGCCTGAGTAATTCATAGGTGTACTGGTTGTCAATAAGTACGCGCTTCAGGCTGTTTTTTCCGCTTCCGTTATAATAGTTAGCCGACTCATTGCCGGCTTTGTACAGGCCAAACCCAATGCCCACCTGCCAGCCTTCATTGCTGTAGGTATAAGGAATATCATCATCGGCAAGATATGACATTTCACGCATTGAGGGTTTATTGTCATTTAAATGATAAGTGGCCTGCGCTGCAACGGTAAATGTACCTAAAAGAAAAGCGAAAAAATACAGATATTTCATGGCCAGCACCTTCATTATTCAAATTTTTTCAAAAATACGTCCTGCCCGTCAAAAACCACATAAGAAAAGTTGCTGAACCAATCGCCGATATTCAAATACCTGCTGTTTTTGCCAATATTTATATCCAATGGCAGGTGCCTGTGCCCGAAAATAAAATAATCGACATCATGGGTCTTCAAATAATTTTTTGCATAGCAAATCAGGCGTTCTTTTTCTTCTCCGAGATAAATACTGTCTGTTTCGCCCCTGGCCAAGCGGCTGCGCCTCGAAAAAAACAAAGCCAGGCTGTAGGCAAAATTGGGATGCAGCCTGGCAAAAAGCCATTTACACAGGAAATTAGAGAAAATCTTTTTAAGAAACTTATAGCCATAATCGCCGGGGCCTAAGCCATCGCCATGCGCTATATAAAAAGTTTTGCCTTCATAATTGCATAAAATGGCAGCATTATATAGCCTCAAACCCAGTTCATCTTTAAAATAATTCCTTACCCACATATCGTGATTCCCTGTGAAAAAATTAATCGTAATACCCTTGTCGGTAAGTTGGGCCAGTTTGCCAAGCAGCCTTACATAGCCTTTCGGAACTACATGCCTGTACTCAAACCAAAAATCAAAAATATCACCCAAAAGATAAATTTCCTGGGCATCTGGTTCTATGGACTCGAGCAACGCCACCAGTTTTTTTTCACGCGCCAGACTGCTTTTATAATCGGGAATTCCCAAATGGCAGTCGGATATAAAGTATATCTTTTTTCCCTGTGTGATATTTTTGGATACTATTGTCAATATGTTTATTTTAAGTATGTCAGCAGGTATTTTTCTACTTCTTCTAAAGGCAAGTTTCTACCTACGATAGCGCCATTTTTATCAATTAAAAAGTTGGCCGGTATTTCTTCCACATCATAGAGTTTAGCAATGGGAGAATTCCAGTACATTAGGTCGCTCACGGTTATCCAGTTCATTTTATCCATCTCTACAGCTTTAATCCACGATTGTTTATCCCTGTCGAACGAAACGGCATATATCTGAAAACCTTTGGATGCAAATTTGCCATAGAGTTTCTTCAGTTGCGGATTCAGCTCGCGGCACGGCGCACACCACGAAGCCCAGAAATCGAGAAGCACAACCTGCCCCTTAAGCGACGATAAAGCCACTGTATTGCCCTGTGTATCATTCAGTTGTATATCTGGCGCCATGTTTCCTATGGCCAGGCGTGCAGCGGCCTCCTCTTTTTGTTTAAGAAACTTTTTTATCTCGGTTACTTTCAGATAAAGGTCCTGACTGTGAGGATTTGCAGGGTATTTTTTTATCAGGCTTTCGCTCAGCTTTTCAAACCATAAAAAGTCATCCTTTTCCGACATCAGGGGTTGTTGTCCGAACATCTGATAAAGGGCTATTATTGAAGCCAAACTTGTCAGATTACTATCAATAAATGTTTCGATATAGTGTTTCTGGTCGAGAAAAATGGCAGCATAAACCGAATCGAGCAATTGCTTTATTTCCAGAAAATTCTCTTTATACTGATTCTCTTCAAATACATTTTTTAATGAATCCACCCTTTGGTAATTGCTGGCAAGTTTTACGTTTATCTGGTGTATTTTCTCGGAGCCATCACTGCCTTTTACATCGTATGTTTGCGCCAGTTGCCGCGCATCTCCCGATACATTAACAGTTTCTCCTTTGTCAATAAGTAAGGTTATAAAATTATTTTCGTCCAGTTTGAGCACATAAAAGCCAATCTGAGCAGGCTTGAAACGAAAAAAGAAAGAACCTTTCCTGTCTATTTTTGCAGAGTCGAGAATAACCCTGTCTTTGATGGTCAACTCTTCCAGATAAATTGTCGATTCTTTGGCATTGTAAAGAATGCCGTTTATCACAAAATCGTCTGCATTGGCTTTTTTTGATCCGGAACAAGAAATAAGAAGCAGTGCAGTAATAATTATAATGGGAAACAAACGTCTTACATACATATACAAGATAATTAATGGCGTGCTAAATTAATAAAAAAATTAAAACAATATTTTACTCAGCAAATCATCAAGAGCTTCGGGTTTAAAGCCCTTATGGGTAACAATCCCCTCTTTATTAATTAACAACATAAACGGAATTGATTTAACACCATAAAGCCACACATAATACGAACCCATGTTGGGAATGTTGTCCCCTTCTTCCGGAATTTTCACATTTACCCAAACGCCTATACTATCCTCATTTATTGCAAACAACCATTCTTCTCTTTTGGTTCCGATTGAAAGATTAAATATCTCAAAGTCTTTGTTTTTATAGTTGTTGTAAAGCAATTTAAGCGTTTTATTTTCATCACGACAAATATCACAGGCGGGATTCCAGAACCTGATTAAAACCACTTTGTCGTTTAATGACGACAGATAGATTTTGTTACTGTCCTTATCCAACAATATAATTTCGGGGGCCTTAGTACCTATGGCTGTTCTGCTGTCGGTTGCTTCCATTTGGTCTTTAAAACGCACATAACCCTGAACATTATCATAAAACGCTCTGGCATGTTTGTTCTGCGGGTAGGTCTTAATAAGTGAGTCGGACAGGTTTCTGTAAAGCAAAAAATCGTTTTCGAATGAAAAAAGAGGTTTATCCAATAAAACCTGATTAATGGCAACCAAAGAAGCCAGCGAATGTATATGTTCTAAAATAAGATTTTCAAGAAACGACTTAAGCTCTTTTTGAAGTTTGTTCACCTTTATAATTAAAGAATCATTGCTGTCGGCATTATTAGCTGCATGTTGAAGCATCATCAGTTTATGCAACTTTGCAGCATACATGGCGACTTCCTTATCAATTTGCCTTATTATTTCCGAATCTGGCGAACCTTTAACGTCATATCTATCCGATATGTCAATGTAATTACCATTAATACTAATATGCTCACCGGGGGCCGCAATAAGTTTAATAATTTTATTCTCTTCTGTTCTGATTACCAGAAACATGCTTTGGTTGTCAGATGCTTTAAAAACAAACTGTCCTTTTCGGTCAAGTACAACCGAATCGAGAAGCAGAAACCCTTTAATATCAATTTCGTACAGATAGAGCTTGCTTCCAGCATTAGCACCTGCCAATTTCCCCCTTAAAACAATTTCGGAGGGATTTTGTGAAAATAAATTAAGTCCGGTAATTAAAAATGTAATAAGAGTAAGTGATATAATCCTGTTCATAATAACATGGGATTCTAAACCCTGCGTATTATTTAAGATATTTTTCCAGTTCCTTTTCGATATTTTCCATTTTTATGCGTGTAGCAATAAATTTCCCGTCTTTTCCTATTAAATGTGCTACGGGTATTTCTTCCACGTAATAATTTGCCGTTATGGGGCTGGGTGTGTTCTGTGGCTCATCATAAAGCCAGCACTGAAGCCATGTAAAAGCATTGGCACTGAGGTAGTCTATCCATTCTTTCCGTTCGGGGTCAACCGATATGGCCATTATTTCAAATCCTTTCGATTTGTATTTTGCATAGACTTCTTTAAGTTGTATATTTTCTCCTTTACAAATCGGGCAATGGGAATCCCAGAATTTAAGCAGTACCACTTTCCCTTTTAATGAGGACAGGTTTATTAGTTTTTTATTTTTATCAAAAATAATTATTTCGGGGGCTGTCAATCCTGGTTTGAGTTTCTGCTCCTTGTCATTCTTTTCCTTTTCCTTCATCTTAAGCTCCTGAACCATGTTATAAAAATAAACTGCAAAAGAATTATCGAGATATTTTTTATAAACCGAGTCATTAACAACAGCAAATAATTCCAAATCATCCTTGCGGTTAAAAACGCTCATTCCCGAAAGCGATTGGCTCATAGCCACAACAGAGGCCAGCGAGGATATATTCTCCTTTACAATGGCCTTCAAATCTTCCTTGAGTGTATTAAATGTTTTTTTGTAAACCGAGTCGAGTACAGGAAATATGGTGCTGTAATCGGGGGCATCTTTCTTCTGGTTCACAATTTTTGTCAATGAATCAACCACAGCAGTTGCCTTTGCTGTTTTGGACTCAATGGATTTAATGAGCTGGCTTCCTTTAGAACCTTTTACAGTATAAGTGGACTGCATATTATAAATATCTGCATCCAATTCAATACTTTCACCTTTTTCAATAAGCAACCTAACAAAATTGGCTCCTTTATAAACAAGCACATAAAAGTTAATGCCATTTTCCTTAATTTGGTGTTCAAAATTCCCCTGAGGGTCAAGTATAATCGTGTCGGTATCAGTAATTTTGTCGTAATGCAGTACACTTAGATAGAGGGTGTCGGAAGAGGCATTCTTAAATTTTCCTTTTATAACAGTTTTTTCATTACTTACAGATTGCGATGTACAAGCCAATGTAAAAGCCAGTACAATAAAAACTATTTTTTTCATAGGTATTATTATTATTTTTCTTCAAAAATTACGATAAGTAATGTCTGCCCCACAGCCTTCAAGGTCTCTTTATCAATAACACTCATATTATCCCCATGTGTATGCCAAAAGGGAAAAAAACCTGTGGGGGTTGTATTGTCGAAGTGGATAATATCTATAGTGGGAATTCCGGCCAATTTGTTGATATAGTAATGGTCATCGGTAATAGCATTGGTTTCCTTATTCTGAAAATAATTTCCGTAGCCTCCTCTTTGCGCAGCCTGCCATACTTTACGCACAACGTCCGGTGCATATTGCATAGAATAACTCTCCTTCAGGAAAGTGGCATTGGCCGCCCCCACCATATCGAGTAAAATGCCATAACGTGCATAATAATTTTTTTTGTGAAAGTTCTTAGCCCAGTACTGAGAACCGAGCGCCCAGGTATCTTCCTTTCGTTCTAATCCTGAATTGTCCGATTGTCCGTAATCTTCAGCATCGAATAAAATTATGTCCACTCCTATTTTTGGTTTATAAATTTTCAGGATACGTGCAATTTCCAACAGCACCCCCACCCCGCTGGCACCATCATTAGCGCCGTTGATAGGCAATTTCTGCATGGCTGCGTTGGTATCTTTTTCAGCAATATGTCTTGAATCCCAGTGAGCGCATAAAAATATCCTGTTGTTTGTAGAAGGGTTGAAAGAAGCAATGATATTGCTTATGTTTAAGGCAGTGCCATCATAGGCCCTGAGCCTTGTTTTTTGTACAATAACGGTATCGGCGTTAGCTTTCAGATTTTGCACCAGATAGGTTGCACAAGCTTCATGCTGTTTTGAGTTGGGCACTCTCGGCCCAAAAAAAACCTGCTTTTCAATATAGAAGTAAGCAGAATCCTCATTGAAAATAGGAATGTCAGTATTCAACGAATTGACTGGCTGTTCCCCATCATTTATTTTCGCTGGTTTCTCAGGTGCACCACAAGAATACAATAAGAAACCAAACAAGATATATGTAAAAAGAAAATTAATTATTCTACTCATAATTTTAGTTTAAAGCTATTGCGCTCTATTTTTAATTTAATTAAAACTGTTTATTGTTATTGTTGCAAAAATACACAGATTTCATATAGGTTTGAATCTTTTGAAACAACAGGGGGAATTTAAAAGTACAAATTTATCTAAATTTAACATTTAAAAACTCAAAACCTGCATTACGTATTTTAACAAAATTTTTTTACATTAATACACTTTAATTATGTATCTTTGCAGCACTTTTGGTATCGTAATTAAATTATAGAACATATTACTACTATATACAAATTAATTAACAACAAAAACCCATAAAACATGAAAGAAAAATTACAAACAGGATTGATGAAATGGCTGGTATTGTTTCTGATTATTTCAGGTATCAGTGTTTCCATCAAAGCACAAACAACCATTACATTGGGTACTGGCACAGGTCAGAGCGGTGCTTATGACCCCTCACCGGCCAATGTATATTACGAAAGCAGGCATCTACAGTTTGTTTACACCAAGTCCGAAATCAATACGGCTGGTGTAACAGGTCCTAAAATTTTGACAGCTATTCAGTTCAATGTATCTGAAGCAGCGACTAAATCTCATTCCAATTACAAAATTCGTATCGGCCACACAACTGCAACCAATGCTTCGAGCCATATCAGTGCCACTACTACTGAAGTTTATTCTGCCTCTACAGTAAGTTTTAGTACAACCGGTTGGAAAACATTTACGTTTACCACACCCTTTACATGGAACGGCACCGACAACATTCTGGTTGATATCTGCTGGGGTGTTAATACCGACTATGCGTCAACCGGACAGGTGTATGTTTACACACCGGATGTTACCGATGGTATCCGCACCAAAAATACAGTAACAACAAATGCCTGCTCGGAAGTAACTGATACAAAAGCCAACAAAAAACCTCAGGCCAAATTAACTTTCAACCCAATAGCTCCTGCGAACGATGCTTGCGCCGATGCCCAACTTTTAACGGTTTACGGGTCTTCATGTGGCGGCTCTACACTTGGCGATATTGCAGGTGCTACACAATCCCTTTCAACAAATCCTTGTGCAGGCACTGCTAATGATGATGTGTGGTATAAATTTGTTGCCCTTGCTACCTCACATACCATCACCGTTGTTGGTTCATCTGGTTTCGATGCTGTAGTTGAACTGCGTTCAGGTGCTTGCATGGGAACCAATATGCTATGTGTTGATGAAACAGCATCAAATGGCACTGAAATTCTTAATGCTACAGGCCTTACTGTAGGTTCTACTTATCTCGTACGTGTTTATCATTATTGGAGCTCTGTACCCACAAATACTACATTTACAATATGTATAACCACACCTGCACCAGCCAATAACACATGCGCCACAGCACAAACATTGAGCGTGAACAGTGGCACATCCTGTGCCAATCCTACAACAGGAAATATTGCAGGCGCTACATCATCTGGTGTAACAATGACCTGCGGCGGTTCCACTTCGGGTGGCAATGATGTGTGGTATAAATTTGTTGCCACATCTACTTCACACATAATTACAGTAGTAGGCTCAGGCAATTCAACAGCCGGCATGGATCCCGTTGTTGACCTGCGTTCTGGCGCATGCAACGGCACCAACATAGCTTGTGCCGATGCCACTTTCAAAGGCGGCACTGAAACTATCAATGCTACCGGCCTCACTGTAGGAAGCACCTATTATGTAAGAGTTTACGACTGGTGGTACGGCGGTTTGCCTGCCACAACTACATTTACAATTTGTATAACCACACCAGGGACTGCA
>JAKIYU010000096.1 GCA_022708385.1 Bacteroidota bacterium
AGCCAAACTAACAATTGTCGTTTCGTCGAGAATGGCTGTTTCATCAAAGTTAACCACCTTGCCTTTATTCTTTTCATTTCTGTATTTTTGTAACATGTCCACCATAAAATTCCTTAACTCTTGAATTGATGTGAAATCTTCAACCTTTACGGGCTTTAATTTTTTGGCAAGCTGTATTTCTCCCCTGGCCATAATCCAGTTCGAAAAATGATTGCGACGGGCATGATATTCAAGCGTTTTATCAGGAATAACTTTCAGCAATTTTTCAAATTCGTTCATATTCGAGGCAATGGCAATTTCCTTGCGACCATATTCATCGCGGTAAACGAAATTGCCAAACCCCAGATAGTAGGTAATAAAACTCATCAAATCCTGCTTCAAGGTGTCGGAGTTTTTATTGATAAAAGTGGACCTCATTTTAAAGGCTTCTTCTGAATTTTCGGGGTCAGACGATTGCAGCAGGGTAGGCAGGTCGTTTATCTGGCTTTTAACATAACCAATCAGTTTTATCCCTGCTTTATCATCCATTTCGTTGTTTCTTTCAAATTTTACATCCGAAATGACACATAACAGATTATCACGATAACGGTTAAAAATGTTTATCGCTTCTTCAAAAGTAGATGCCAGCAGCACTTTGGGCCTTACCCTCATGCGCAGCAGTTTATACAGCTCATCCTTTGTGTTTACTTCCTCTATGAGCCTTTGAGTCTGCTCAATAACAATAGAATACAATATGGGTAAATATCTCGAATAATACTTTGCCGAATCTTCAACAAGCAATATGACACGAACCAGACCAATTTCTACGTCGTTTTCAACATTTAACATGTCTTCAAGGTACTTTACCATAGCCAAAAATACCTTTGAGTCTCCATTCCAAACAAATATTTTGTCAATATAGGTTATTTTTTTGTTGCCATCTTCAAACAGTGAAATATCGCTGTTGTTATTAAGAAGAAGAAATATGGGAATATTGGGATATATTTGTTTTATAACCTGGCTGAGTTCAATTGGTGTTTTTTTATCCACTCCTATCATTACAATTACAAGGTCGAAATGTTTAAATTGCAATTTTTCGAGGGCTTCCTCAGGGGTTGAAACTCCGGTAATTCTTGGTGCTGAAGATAGATTTAACTGATAATACTCTCCCGATACCTGTTCAAAAAATCGCCCTTCTTTTTCAATGCTATAAGCATCGTAAAGGTTTGCTACCAAAAGTATTTCCCTGACCTTGTAGGGCATAAGATCATGGTAGATATCCCTGTCAGAATTGTGCTTGTTGAGAAATTTCTGAAGCAATTGCATACTCATGCTCGGGCTGCTTTCGTTTAGCTTCTTTTGCGTATTCTCACCTATCTGTTTTTTTTTAAGCAGGCTTTTTCCAATAATGGTATTAAGATAACCTGTAATAATATTTGCCAGGTTGTTGATAAGTTGTCGCTCTTCTTTTAAAAAGGGTCCCTCATCACTTTTGGGATGCTCCATGCTATAGAATACCTCTATAACACCCTGCGTATTGTCAACCGTTTCAAATGATTTGTACTGCACCCAGTTGCTCTCTTTAAACCCTAAACTGGTAAATTCCTGAGAACCATATTTTATCCGGGCTACCGCACTTTTGGGATACTGCCATGCTCTTGGTAATAAAGAACATATCTGCTGAAGCATCACATCAATCGATTTCTCCTCTTTCAGTATCTTAACAGTCTGGTTGATGGCTTCAAGTTCTTTAATCCTTTCCTTTTTCTCGGCCAGTATCTTTTTTATTTTTTCAGGTGACTTAATAATGTCCTGTAAATGTTGTGAGTTGTCTGTGTCAAAACTGCTTAAAAACTCATTCAATTCTTTATCATCCATGCCTCTTCCGGTATTAATTAATAAAGTAAAAGTAAAAATAAAACTATTTAATTATTGATAGGTAAAAATCTTAATTTATAAATAGGTATATCACTTATACTGTAAGAATAAAACGTACTATGTATTACGAAATAAACTTAATTATTGATATATAATTAAAAAAAACTGATAAATGAAAAAAAATATTTTTGTGAGTTATAATTTTGATTATTATTGCAGCATAATTTTTAACCCTAATCATTAATTAAAAAATCATATTTATTATGAACGCACATTTAACAGAAAAAGTAAATCAGTTCATGGCGAAAGTTATTGCCAAGAATCCAGGTGAAGTTGAATTTCACCAGGCAGTACGTGAAGTAGTTGAAACTTTAATTGAATTTATTGAAGAAAATCCCAAGTACAAGGATGCCAAAATTCTTGAGAGAATTGTTGAACCTGAAAGAGTTATTATGTTCAGAGTTCCCTGGCTGGATGACAAAGGCGAAATTCAGATAAACAGAGGTTACCGTATTGAAATGAACAGTGCCATAGGCCCTTATAAAGGTGGTCTCCGTTTCCATCCCACAGTGAATTTAGGTATCCTCAAATTTTTAGCTTTCGAACAGGTGTTCAAAAACAGTCTGACTACACTTCCTATGGGCGGTGGTAAAGGCGGCTCTGATTTCGACCCTAAAGGCAAATCAGACAATGAAGTGATGAAATTTACACAAAGCTTCATGACCGAATTGTTTCGTCACATTGGCCCCGATACTGACGTACCTGCAGGTGACATAGGTGTTGGCGGTAGGGAAATTGGCTTTATGTATGGCCAGTACAAAAGAATTAAAAACGAATTTACAGGTGTGTTGACAGGTAAAGGTATTGAATGGGGTGGAAGCCTTGTTCGTCCCGAAGCTACCGGTTATGGCTGCACTTATTTCGCCGAAGAAATGTTGAAAACCCGCAACGAAAGCTACAACGGAAAAACTGTTGTAATTTCTGGCTCTGGCAATGTGGCACAGTATGCTATTGAAAAGGTTACCCAACTGGGCGGTAAAGCTGTTACAGCTTCCGACTCAAATGGTTATATTTATGACCCGGCCGGTATAAACAAAGAAAAACTGGAATACATCATGTGGCTTAAAAATGTTAAACGTGGCAGAATCAGCGAATATGCCGATAAATTCGGATGCGAATACGTGGCTGGTAAAACTCCGTGGGGCGTTAAATGCGATATAGCTCAACCGTGTGCAACTCAAAACGAACTTAATATTGACGATGCCAAAACACTTGTTGCCAATGGTTGTTTCTGCGTTTCTGAAGGCGCCAATATGCCCAGTACACCCGATGCAGCAGAATATTTCATCGAAAAGAAAATTCTGTACGGCCCAGGCAAAGCTGCCAATGCAGGCGGTGTAGCTACTTCAGGCCTTGAAATGACACAGAACTCCATGCGCTTACCCTGGAACAGGGAAGAAGTGGATGCTCGCTTACACCAGATTATGATTAATATTCATAAAACTTGTGTTAAGTATGGTAAAGATGCCGATGGCTTTGTAAACTATGTAAAAGGCGCAAATATCGGCGGATTTATAAAAGTAGCCGATGCCATGATAGCTCAGGGCCTTGTGTAATTTATCCCTGCTTTTTTGAAGAAAAGGGCTGTGCCATGGGTGCAGCCCTTTTTTAATGCCCGCCGGACTGGCTCCTCAGATGCTTTCCTATTTGCCCACTTTAGTACGATAGAAAATTTGATTATAAATGATTTTGTTTACCTCTTTTGCCATAACTCAAAAGTAGCCTGCCTACAAATCCGTTAACGCTCTTTGCCAATGGTAGTGCCTTTTTAAAGACCCAACAGACCTGTGGGGGGGCAGGACCCCGCTAAGGAAAATTTGCGTAGTATGTAGCGAGATTTTAAAAGGGATGGCCCTGTGTAAGTATCCACGAGAGAAGGTGCTGCACCATGTTTAAGTTAAGCGAAATATTTTGCACCTGAACGCTTGGATACGGAGGTTTAAAATTGAGCGTAACATACAGTAAATTTTCCTTCACGGTGACTTTTTTTGTTACTTTTTTGTGTAGCTGACAAAAAAGTAAAAAAATTTAATTATTGATATTGAGTTTTAAAGTAAATGAAATTTTGGGATATGAACTAGTCATGTGCCATGGGTGCAGCCCTTTTTTTAATGCCCGCCGGACTGGCTCCTCAGGTGGTTTAATACGTATCGCAGTTCACTGTAGGTAACGCTATCACCCAATGCGTTTTTTGCCTGGTGCATCGATGCATCCCCATGTATATGAAAATAACGGATAATACTTTCGGCTTTGTCTTTTTCCATCACCTCAAATATACTGACATTCCCGCTGCCGATATGCCTCGCAATATGCCCTTCGATGGTTGAGAGGGCCAGCTTCTGAATTTCACTTATGCGCCCTATGCTGTGCCCTTCCCTCAACAACCGCAGTGTGATAGCATGAGAAGCCTCTTTCTGCTTTTTAACCATAACGGGTTCTTCCTGCTCTGCTGTATCGCGGATAATACCATTTTCGAGACAATAGCTGTTTATAATTTCGAGTATTTCCTGCCCGTAACGCGTGGCCTTAATCTTACCTATCCCTTTTATCTTTTTTAATTGAAAAGGTGTGGCGGGTAGCTCAGCCAGTAACCTGGCCATGGATTTCTGAGGTAAAACCATATAAACAGGGACCTCTTCTGTTTCTGAAACAGCCTGCCGCCATTGCCTGAGGTGTTTGTAAAGCACAGGATGGGGCAGATTCCTCATGAAGTTATCCTGCATCTGGGATGTTTTGGTTAAAGCCAATGGTTTATAGGTTATAACAGCATTGGTTTTAGCCTTTATATATTTTACAGTATCAAACGAATCCTTACAGGCTTCAAGACACGACAATTTGATATGCGCTTCTTTCATCAGTGCATCCGTGCTTTCGTCCAGGACTTTGCTGATTTCTTTATTATCAGTCTCGAAGGATATGTGGGAGAGTTTGTCTTTGAAGATATCTCTAGTTTTTCCTGCGAAATAGGCTGAGGCTTTGGTAACCCTGTCCTGTATAGCCATATTCTCAGCAGGGATGTCGGCAGCTTGGTAAAGCTGGATAAGCTGCTTGCCAAATTTTTCTGAAACAATGCAAAGGTCATTTATCATTGCTGTTTCAACCTGTAAAAGCTGCTCCGTTACACCCTGATGTAAAACGCCCCCGTTGTCTGAGACCAGCTTTTTAAGTCTGCTGAAGCGATACAATAAGGCATCGAATGAAAACAATTCGGCTATTTTTTCCTTCTGAAATTGAATTTTTAACGCTTTAAGCTGTGCTGAATCCGGTGGCGTACGCCCTATGTCTTCAGTGTACTCCGACACAAACCGGTCGCTTTTAATAGCCTGCTGACTGATAGGTGACCTTAAAACCATACCTTCGAAACTTCTGCAGCGGCTCAACGCCACATATACCTGCCCAAAAGCAAAAGAAGAACCGGCGTCAATAATGGCTTTATCGAAAGTCAAACCCTGACTTTTGTGTATGGTTATGGCCCAGGCCAGTTTCAAAGGGAACTGTGTAAACTTTCCGACAATTTGCTCTTCAATTTCTTTGGTCGTATCATTGAGTGAGTATTTTACATTGTGCCAGGTTTCTCTTTCTACGGCAATTTCAGTGTTATCCTCAGGGGAAACAACATAAATGGTATCGTCATCTATGGTTTTGACACGAGCAATTTTGCCGTTATAATACTGCTTCTCGCGCTTGCTGTCGTTTTTAACAAACATCACCTGTGCGCCCTCTTTAAGCTCAAGATGGGCATCGGTAGGGTAAATTGATTCAAAGAAATCTCCTTCGGTTACAGCACTGAAAGTAAATGTTTTTCTTTTAAGGGCGTCGAGTTTTTGCTTGTTTATATTATGGGCTGTGGCATTGTGCGTTGTCAGTATAATATACCCTTCCTTTTCATCGGGGTTAAAATCGGGCAGATAGCGGGCGTTAAGCGCCTTTAGTGTCTCAGTGTCAGCTTTGTTGTCTCTTATTTTTCCAAGGATGTTAATAAAATGGGCCTCCGATTGCCTGTATATATGTGTTAATTCAATGTTTACCACTTGGGTTTGCCTGAGGGCTTTACTGCTGAAAAAATAGACGGTGTCGTAGTGGTCTTTCAATAATTTCCATTCATCTTCCTTTATAACGGGCGAAAGTTGTTGCAGGTCGCCAATCATCAACAATTGTGTGCCCCCAAAGGGCTTGTCGGGGTCTTTAAACCGCCTGAGAATCTCATCCACTGCATCAAGCATGTCGGCACGCACCATGCTTATTTCGTCTATGACCAGCAAATCGGTACATTTTATAAGTTTAATTTTCTCCCTGTTGAATTTTTTTACATAATCCTGTTTGACAGCATTTCCTTTATTCTTTTGGTCAATAAGATGGGCCAGTTGGGGACCGAACGATAGCTGAAAAAAAGAGTGCATCGTTACGCCCCCTGCATTAATGGCAGCCACTCCTGTAGGGGCCACAACCACCATACGCTTGGGAGTCGTTTTGCGGAGTTGATGCAGAAAAGTGGTTTTGCCTGTACCGGCTTTTCCTGTCAGAAAAACATGTGCACTGGTATGCTGAACAAATTCGTAGGCCAGTTGCAGGGGCTCGTTATTATCGAAATCCATAGATGCTTGCGTTTGGACAAACTTACGCTTTTTCTGATGATATATGCAAAAAAAAGCTGCTCTTCAGAACAGCTTTTCTGTAGCGAGATCGGGAATTGAACCCGAGACCTCAGGGTTATGAATCCTGCGCTCTAACCACCTGAGCTACCTCGCCTTTTTGGGTGTGCAAATATAATAAACCTTTTTGAATTCTAAGAAAAAAAACTTTTCTAAATTTGCCCTGTTTGGTTTTTAATCTATAATACCTTTTTCCATTGAGTCTTAAAGTATCTGTGGTCTCTTATATCAACAGTTATCCCTTCGTTTACGGTTTAATGAAGTGTAACACCGAAGGGCAGTTCAACCTGCACCTTTGCCCACCTTCGGAATGTGCTGCCGATGCCATGAGTGGCCAGGCTGATGTCGCCCTCATACCTGCTGCTGCCCTTAATACAATCAGCAGAGAATACACCCTGTTTGACGGTTTTTGTATTGGCGCCGATAAAAGTGTGGCTTCTGTATTGCTGCTCAGCAATACCCCTTTGAGCAAAATAAAATTCATTCATCTGGATACCCATTCAGTGACGACAGCCAATCTGGTTAAAGTGCTTGCTGAGCATTACTGGGGGATTAAACCGACCTTTGAACCTGCTGAAATTCATGCAATTAAAACCCTGAATGATGGCGAAGCCATGATTGCTATCGGTGATAAATGCTTCGATATAAGGAAAAACTTCAGGTACGTCTTTGATATGTACGATGAGTGGTTTGATTTCTGCCAACGCCCTTTTGTATTTGCTGTGTGGGTTATCCGTAAGGATATTTCAATGGAACAAAAGGAACAACTGGCTGATGCACTGAAATTTGGAGTAAGTCACAAAAACCTGGCACTGGAGGCATTGTTGCCTGATGATAAAAAGGGGGCTTTTGCCTATTACCTTGATTATATCACTGAAAATATCAGTTATTATTTTGATGAGGAAAAGAAAAATGCTTTAGCGTATTTTCTTGAACTGATAAATAGATTACCAACAAACTAAAATAAATATTACAACAATTACATAAAAATTCCTTGCTGCAAACTAATTGAGCAATTTTATACTGGCAATAATTGCCGTAATATTAAAAATTGAAAAAAAATGATAATCCCAAACACGCTTTCCTTCGCGTCAGAGCCGACGAAAAACGAAGTTTTTGTCGGGGTTAACCTCCTATGAGTCAGATACGCTCAAGGAGTCGTCTGACCTGACGAAAAATTGCTATAAGCGATTTTTTTGTCAAGAAGCTGTCTCAAAAGTCTTTAAAGCATTGTTTTTGTTAAATTTTTGTATTTGGCCATCTTTACCCCCATAAGGCCTAAAGGTGGCTACTCATCCCGCATTACAAGGGTGGCTCCCTTCAGGGAATAAAAGGGTGCGCGCGGGCAAAAACTATGTTTTTTAAAAATATTTGACTTCTGAGACAGCCTCTCAGGGATAAATTGAAAAATTTTATTAAATTTGTATTTAAAGAACAATTGGAAGCTATATTGCATCGCAAAGTTGATATTGTTGAAAATCAAGCCGTAAGGAACCCAATATTCAGGAATATTATTGACAGAGAGAGAAAATTACTCTATGAACGAAAAAGTGCTTAAATGCTTGTATGATATTAAATTTGCTATTGATGAAATTGACAGTTTTGTTGATGTCAGCACAGTAAATTTTGAATGTTACAAAAGTAATATTTTGGTAAAAAAGAGCTGTTGAAAGGAATCTTGAAATTATTGGCGAAGCAATGAATCGAATTTTAAAAGAAGAACCTGATTATCCAATTGAAAATTCTATTCGTATTGTGGGTCTTAGAAATCAAATAATTCATGGTTACAATATGATTTCTGATGAAAATATATGGGGTATTCTTACCAAGTATATTCCTAAATTAAAAGCAGAAGTAAATCAACAAATTTTTTAAACCAGCACACGCAGTCAAAATTATTGTCAGGTCGCACCAGCCATCTCTAAACCCAGCCCAAAAGTTTTCAGGATTCTATAGAGCCGGTCTCAATTCTAACGTTCCCCCATAATAATACTATCCCACCAGGCAGCAACCTCAAAACGGTTTGGTTGTTCAGGATAGATTGATAAAATATTGAAATGGACTGTTTAAGTTTTTGAAAATTAATATATATTATTTATTTTTGCATCACGAAATATAAATCTAAAAACCCAATATGAAATTATCCTCTATCCGTTTAGTCCTTTATATTTTATTGGCGCTAAACATTTGCTGTATAGATTTTTCCACTTCTTATGCTTCTCCATCAGGCGGAGGTGTAAGCTTATCGATTAAAAAATTTCAGGCATGGACAAGATTCCGCGACGGCGATTATAAGGATGCGCTTGTAAGATATAAAGAGCTTAACACTGTGCAACC
>JAKIYU010000097.1 GCA_022708385.1 Bacteroidota bacterium
CATCATAACAAAACCCGGATTCTGGCTATCCTATTTAGCTGTTTTAGGTATAGTGTATCTATATCCAAAGATTTACGAGTTCATTAAAATCAGGAATAAATTTGTTGAAAAAATCTGGGCTTTACTCTGTGTATCATTTGCAGCCCAAATTGCTACAAGTCCATTATCTTTATATTATTTCAACCAATTTCCGAATTATTTCCTTGTTTCAAATATTATTGTTGTGCCGCTTGCATCACTAATAGTATATGGTGGTATAGCCCTGATTACCTTTTCATTTATACCCGTAGTTTCAGATATCATTGCCATTGTTTTAACCTATATGCTTAAAATTCTTAATTTAACTGTTTACAGCATTGAACATCTGCCCTATTCTACATCAGTCATAGTCATAAATAGTATGCAAATGGGGTTATTGTATCTTTTTTTAATTATTCTGTTCTATTTTTTCGAAAGCAAAAGGGCTTTCCTATTAAAAGGGGCTCTAATTATATTTTTGTTTACTGTTTTGTTGTTTAGTATAAACTCAATAAGAAACATGTACTCAAAAGAAATCACCTTTTATGTTCAGGACAAAGGTACAGCCATAGATATCAGGTCAGGTAAAAATGTGGTTTTTATAACTGACGACCACATTCTGGAAAACCCTGCCATGCTTGACTTTTTTATTAAAGGGAACCGCACAAAAAATGGAGTACGGCATATTGTAACGGTTTCACTTACTGATGTACCACAAAAAGACACCTTAATCGGTAAGGATATTTGTCTGTATCATAATTTCATTGCTTTCAGGGGAAACAGATTTGTACTACTGAATAAATCTCATATATTCCCAAGCGACAAGGGCATTTTATGTGATTATATTTATATAAGCCATAAAGCAAACAGAAAAAATACAGACTTTATAAAAACTTCAGAAGTTAAAAAGTTAATTCTTGGGTCAGGTATGCCCCTCTACAGAAAAACCGAATTGCATAAAGAATTTCCCTCTGTAAAAGGTTATTTGTTGTACGATTTAAAGAAAAGAGGGGCATTCACTTTTACACCTTTATAATACATAAGTGAAAGGCTATTTTTTAATTTAATTTAAAATAATTATTTTTTTCGTTTTTTTTCAATGTTTTTGTATTTTTGCCTTTATAAAAATTTTAAAAAAAACATTATGAATTCAAAAGTAATCACATCCCGCTTTGTTGTCGTAACCTTATTAATTTTAGGAGCTGCTTTCATGAGACTGATACCGCATCTTCCTAATTTTACACCTGTAGCAGCCATTGCACTTTTTGGAGGAGCTTACATGAGCCGCAAACTGTATGCATTTCTGATACCATTTGCAGCTTTGTTGATAAGTGATATTTTCCTTGGATTCCATAATTACATGTTTGCTGTTTACCTGAGTTTTGCTATAACTGTAGGCATTGGCATACTCATAAGCAAAAAAGTAAACATTATCAGTGTACTTGGTGGCGCAATTGCCTCAGCCCTTTTGTTTTTCATACTCACAAACTTTGCTGTTTGGATGTTTACACCACAATATACAAAAGATTTTTCCGGTTTGGTAAGCTGTTACACTATGGCGTTACCCTTTTTCAATAATGGCATTATGGGCGATTTGGTATATTCATCGGCTTTGTTTGGCGCATTTTATCTTGTCAGCCTCCGTTTTCCATCACTGGCCAAAATATAAGAAATTCCTTTTTAAAAAGAAAACTGTTCTTGAAAAAGGGCAGTTTTTTTTTACATATACACTTCAAGTAAACCAACCATATTTTCCGGCAGAATCTGAAAATCGTTTATTTCGGCAGGCATTAATAGAGTTTCTCCTTTTGACAGAAGCGTTTTAGTGTTATTAAAGATGATTAAAGCAGCGCCTTCTACGCAAACGTAAGCGGTAAAAGAATCTCTTGAAGCAAGGTCAAAACTCATCTCTTTATCAAGCGTCAGGTTATTGACATTAAAGTATTCGCTTTTAAGAACCTCTGCAGGCATATTCTTTAACCTGGCATAAGATGTATAGTAATCTTCTTCATATTTAAAGTCGATAACATCCAGCGCTTCTGCCGTATGGAGTTCTCTGGGGTTTCCGTTATCGTCGGTTCTGTCCCAATCGTAAATCCGGTAAGTAATATCCGAGGTTTGTTGAATCTCGGCCAGCAATATCCCTTTCCCTATGGCATGCACCCTTCCCGCTGGCAGATAAATAACATCGCCGGCTGCAATTTTTACATGGTTAAGTATGTCTTTAAGGCTATTATCCTTCATCGCCTCCAGATAAGCCTCTTTACCTACACCATTCTTAAAACCTATAATCAATTCGGAATCGGTGTCACTGTCAATAATATACCACATTTCGGTTTTTCCCATGCAGCGGTGTCGTTTCATGGCCAGGACATCATCGGGATGTACCTGCACGGAAAGATAATCGCTAGAGTTAAGAAATTTTACAAGCACAGGGAAAGTGTTTCCATATTTTTGAAAAACGGCATCCCCCATCAACTCATCCATATAGACTTCTATTACTTCGCTGAGGTTGTTACCTGCCAAAAAGCCATTACATACAACTGATTCATCGCCTTCGACACCTGATAGCGCCCACAATTCCCCGCAATTTTTAAGAGGAGAGAAGTCTTTTCCCAAAATGGTTTTAATTTTTTGTCCGCCCCAAATTTTCTCCTTGAAAATGGGTTTGAACTTCAAAGGATAAAGCAAGGTCATACTTTCTGTTTTTTATAAACATACCACAGCGAAGCAGCAGTATCACTAAGTTTTTTTGATACAGCTTCCTCGTCAAATGTTAGCAATTTTCTATCTCGAACAATAATTTTTCCTTTGGCAATTACGTGCAGAATGTCGGCTGATTCAATACCAAAAACAAGGTGCCCGAAATAATTATCTCTGGTAACGGGTGTGGGTGATGCATAATCGAGTACCACGAGGTTATTGGCAGCATCGCCTTTAAAATTATTAGAAGCAATATATTCATGTGTTCTGTTCAACCTTTCACAGGCTTCGGTCATTGCAAGTTGTTCGGAAGTCTGGCCAATAATATAAGCTGCTTTAAGGCTTCGCAGCATGTTGCTGTGCATACCATCGGTACCCAGCATGACTTTTTTGCTGATGCCCCTGCCATTGAAGAAGCCCACATTGTTATTCAGATTGCTCTCGATATTTTCGGCAACATATACAGGGCTCTCTGCAATGATTTTTCTTTCGTTGTCATTCAGGTGGAGGCAATGTACCAGTATTGTTTTGGCAAATTGAAGAGCGCCGGCTTTATGAAAGCGTTCAACAACACTCTTATGATAATTTTGCATAGTAAATGTCTGGTCGTAGATATCTTCAGCCGTATGGACGTGAATGCCTGAGTTGTACTTTTCAGCCATTTGTACTGCTCTATTGAGAGTGCTTTCAGAAACCGTAAATGAAGCGTGCAGCCCTATGAGGCCCTGGTTCTTTTCAAGGTATTGTGCTGTAGCATCAAAGCCATCGTTAAGAGCTTTTTCACCATCCCTGTCGCTAATTTCATAACAAAGCAAATGAGAAACACCTACTTTGTCAAAAGCATCTGCAATTACTTCCAGAGAACCTACAGAAGCAAAAGGCGAGGCATGGTGGTCAATAATGAAAGTAACCCCATTTTTAGCGCAGGCTATAGCCGTGGCATAAGCGCTGGCTTCGATGGCGTCTTTTCCCAGGGATTTATCGAGCGCCCACCACAGGTATTTAAGGGTTTCATAGAAGTTGGCTGGTGGTTTAAGGGGACCTCCCATACCTCTGGACAGGGCTGAATAGGCATGGTGATGGCCGCAGGCAAAAGACCTTGTCACATACTTACCTTCACATTCAACCACCACATCATGAACAGATACGGAAGGCATTTCTGACTCATTGAAAAACTCGAGAGGCAGTTGTTCGTTTTCATTTACTTTCAGGTGTCCTTTGGTGATATCGCCGCTTGCATAGTCAATGTAGCTTGCATTTTTAAGAATCAGGCTCATGGTTTAATATTCTTAATCGTTAAACAGTGTATTCTGGTCGGCACGGGGGATTTTCCCAAGGTGTTTGAAAGCCAGCGCTGTAGCTTCCCTGCCTCGTGGGGTTCTCATCAGAAAACCTTGCATGATCAGAAAGGGTTCATAAACCTCTTCGATAGTACCGGGGTCTTCACCTACAGCTGTAGCAATAGTAGTAATACCCACAGGCCCCCCCTTAAATTTATCAATAATTGTAGTAAGTATCTTATTGTCCATCTCATCAAGTCCGTTTTTGTCCACGTTAAGTGCCTTCAGGGCATAGCTTGTTATGGCCATATCGATATTGCCGTTGCCTTTAATCTGGGCAAAATCACGTACACGGCGTAGGAGAAGGTTTGCTATACGTGGGGTGCCACGACTGCGGCGTGCAATCTCAAAAGCAGCATCTTCGGCTATTTCAACATCGAGTATGCCCGCAGTTCTCTTTATTATTTTAAGCAGAAGCTCCGCATCGTAGTACGAAAGGCGTAAGTTAATACCGAAACGGGATCTTAAGGGTGAGGTCAGTAATCCGGAGCGTGTGGTGGCTCCCACGAGGGTGAACGGATTGAGCTTTATCTGAATACTCCTGGAATTGGGTCCCGACTCAATCATAATATCTATTTTATAATCCTCCATGGCGGCATAGAGGTACTCTTCAACCAAAGGGCTTAACCTATGTATTTCATCAATAAAAAGCACATCATTGGTTTCGAGGTTTGTCAGCAACCCTGCCAAATCGCCCGGTTTATCAAGGACAGGGCCGGAAGTGACTTTGATGCCTGTGCCCAACTCATTGGCAATGATATGAGAGAGCGTGGTTTTACCCAAACCGGGGGGGCCATGCAGCAGCACATGGTCTAGTGATTCACCCCTCATCTTTGCTGCCATAACGAATACTTTCAGGTTATCAACAACGCTGTCCTGCCCAAAAAAACAGGTAAAATCGCCGGGTCTTATGCTTTTTTCAAATTCCTTATCCGATTCGTTTAAGTGTTCGTTATTTGGATCCAGATTTTTATTCATTTTATTATATAAACTTCATTAAGCAAACTTACATCTTTTTTTTAATAATTCCCGATTTTTTAAAAACCTGATTTTTAGGTAAATGACCTTACTACGAATCAAAAAAAATGATTTTAGTTTTAAATAATTTGAATAATTGCATATATTTTATAATTTTACACCCTAATTTATACATAACAAATAATATTTATTAATAATCTTTATAATATGAAAAACATTCTGGTTGCTGTGGATTTTTCTAAAGGTTCAATGCGTGCATTGACCTATGCCATTAAATTAGCGAACATTTTTAAATCTGATATTCTTTTAACTTTTGTTCTAAAACCTGACAGCAATGATTCCTTATACTCCAATTCCCACGACAAAATCATCGAAGAAGTAACCCACAGATTTGATGACCTGATTGCCACTCATAAGAAGAATCTAAAGGGAGGCAATATTACTTATAAGATAAGGGAAGGGAAAGTTCACACAGAAATTTCCAATCAGGCCAAATATACCGATTGTGAACTTATAGTAGCAGGCACTCATGGCGTATCGGGTTTTGAAGAGTTCTGGTTAGGCAGCAATGCACGTCGCATTGTTACATCTGCACCATGCCCTGTGATAACGGTTCGTAATGACTATTGTGCTACTCAGGACATAAAAAAGATAGTCATGCCTATTGACTCAAGCATTGATTCCAGACAAAAAGTGCCTTTTACATGTGATTTGGCAGAAGCCACAGGAGCAGAAATACACTTACTTATTACAGCCAATTCCGCTTCGGAAAAGAAAATTGCCAAAAATTACTCCAAACAGGTCTTGAAATATATTGAAGAAAGAGACATAAAAACTGTAATCGTTGAAACACATAAAAAACCTTCGGATGTCATCAGCTACTCACAGAGTGTCAAAGCAGACCTTATTTCAATCATGACCGAACAGGAAGTTTCCACTATAAGCCTTCTTTTAGGTGCTTCAGCCGAACAAGTGGTTACACACTCTCCCATCCCAGTTTTGAGCGTACATCCTAAGGAGCTATACAATATAAAAGCCGGTTTGTAGTTTATAATTCATCCCATACTTCCTATAAAATTAATATAACGGGGTGGTTTTGAGAAATATATAGTTGCCTTTAATTATAGATTAGGTCTATGAAAAGACGTTGTAATTTATTATACCTTTTTTTCTTAATTTTATTTGCCAAAGGCATTGCGCAACCGGCAGGCACTATTTCCATCGACAAGGATTACAGAGTAGATTATTTACTCGACAAACACCTGAGCATTGCAAAATACGAGCAAACTATTGAAGGTTACCGTGTTCAGATATTTTTCGATGCCGGTAATAACTCCCAACTCAATGCCAATAATTCCCGCATTGAATTTATGAGAAAATATCCCGACACAGAAGCCTATATTATTTTTGATTCCCCTTATTATAAAGTACGTGCAGGTGATTTTCGCACCAGACTTGAAGCACAACATTTTCTAAACAGCATATACGACAACTACCCCAATGCCTTTATTGTCCTTGATAAAATCAAATACCCTAAACTTAGAGAAGTGCCCGTAGAAGAGCCGGAAGAAATACCTGAAGAAGAAAATAAGGAATAAGTTTTAGCGGATAAATTTACCTGAATAAACCCTATTTTCATAGAGTATTCTCAGATAATACACCCCAGAAGGCAATGCCGCCACATTCAATGTTATGAGCCTGTTCTGAGATAAGGTGTAATCCGTTTCAACAAAAGTCATATTCCTACCCAGAACATCTTTTATATCAATAGTAAAAGGTTCATTAACAAATGGAATTAACACATTCAGTACATATCCCGACACCGGATTAGGGAAAATTGACAATGGACCTTGAGCTTTATTATATTCCCCTATTGCAGCAGGATTTACTTGTATATAGTTATATTTAATTTCAAAATCAGAGCCATAAGTATTGGTAGCAATAAGCGACACATAATAGGAGCCAGGGGTGTTATATTTTATTACCGGGTTTTGAAGCGAAGATGAACTAGGTGAACCGCCTTCGATATTCCAAAGCCATGTATTGGGCGTATAAAGGCTCAAATCGGTAAAGTGTACACTGTCGCCTGCATCAATCACGGTAACATCGGCAGTGAAATCGGCTACTGGAGCCAAAGTGCCCTGATGTACCGTAATATAGCCGGTTTTGGTTTCGGTATCGTTTCCGAAAGCATTTGCTGCAGTAAGTGTTACATAATAGGTTCCAGCCACATTATACTGCACCTGCGGATGCTGAACACCTGATAAAGCAGGGGTTCCACCTTCGAAAGTCCATTGCCAGTTATTGGGATTATTGTCGCTTAAATCAGTAAACTGTACGGTCGTACCTTCTGAAACATTGGTAGCGTTAGCCAAAAAGTCAGCAACAGGGGCAAGTGTATTTAGTTCAAGGTGAAGTGTAAAAGTATCAGTACCGCAATTATTTGTCACAATAAGTGAAACATCATAAGCACCATAATCTGCATATTGATGTATAGGGTTTTCGAGTGTTGAAGTAGCACCATCACCAAAATCCCAAAGGTATGTTTGACCATATGTTGAAGTATTCAAGAACTGTACATCAAGATCATATACCAACTTATTAAAACCGGCATCTGGCACATCAATAATTTCGGCCTGTACAGGTATGCGTTCACTGGTACACTCATCCAGTTTCACCTCCCAATCGTAGAAATAGTAATAATAGCTTGTGGGATTTGTTGTTGCACTGCTGCTTTTTATTGAGATATAGCCTGGAATATCATAGGTATAAGAGAGGCCGGTTGATGACCTGTAAAGGTTAGGATAGACCGGTCCTGCCAATTGCAAATTTGTGCCTGTTGGAATATTAAAATTAAGGGTTATCCTGCTTTCGCCGGAGGGTATATAAACCACAGCCGAATCGAGCACCTGAGAGGCGCTGTTGCGGAGATATATTGTGCGATTGCGGGCGGTATCGGCTCTAACCTCAACCGAAATCAGCTTCACAGGTTTATAACAGTCGAAAATAAGGTAATGCGACACATTTGAATTAAAAAAAGCACCGCCGGAAGCTGAATTTACTTCTCCTACATGCTCCACGTGGTCTGTTTTAATGTCAGCGTAATACGTTGTTGTCTGTGTCAGGCTAGGGGTGGTATATGTGCTTCCCGAATCTATGGGGACTGTAGCCGACAAGCTGTTATACCAGTAAAGAGTTCCGGGGGTAAGTGATGTAAGTGTTACACTACCGGGGCCACAATGATAAGCAGGCTGGATGGCAGGCGGGGCAGGCTTTTCGATGACAATACTGTCGGTCAAATACAGGTTTTGAGTACCAGTACAATTTGTAAGCGACATATAAGGGTGGTAAGTGCCTGATAAATTATAGAGATGGGAAGGACTTTGAGCCGTGTCGGTTCCACCGTCACCGAAATGCCATTGCCAACTGTCGGCATTCTGAATGTTTGCAGTAAAATCCACCAGACCTGAACAACTGTTAAGGGGTGAAGCACTGATGACAGCCTGGGGAGCAATGGGAGCCAGAGCGACATCAAGAATAGTCGTATTGAAATTGCTTACAAGCAGGTTTGAATATGTTTTAGAGGCATAACCAGGGGCAGAAAAAGTAACGTTATAATTTCCTGCCAGAAGCAGGCGGTGATAATTACCGAGAGGCAATTTCGAAAATACGTAGGAGTTATCGGCATCGTGCCCCGAAATAAAAACCTGAGCTTCTATCGGTGCACCTGTACATGAATCAGTTACTATACCCCTTAAGCCAAACAAGCATTGTTGCATGTAAAGAAGCAGCGAACGGTAATTATAGTTCCAATAATTGGGTAAAGTAGAAGCAGAAGGTGTTTTG
>JAKIYU010000098.1 GCA_022708385.1 Bacteroidota bacterium
ATTTTTCTTCGGCTAGTTCGGGAACTTCTTCAAACGACTGTGTGAGTGTTGTTCCCGGCTTGGAAGGTATAAGGCTTGAGAGCCTGTTGGCTTCAGACAGGGGTAGTCCCAGTACGCGGGCTACGCTTTTAACCGACGATTTGGCAGCCATAGTGCCAAAGGTTACTATCTGTGCTACTTTTTCTTCCCCATATTTATCAATTACATATTTAATTACCTTTTCCCTGCCGGCATCGTCGAAGTCGATATCAACATCAGGCATAGAAATACGTTCGGGGTTGAGGAATCGTTCGAAAAGGAGGTTGTATTTAATCGGGTCAACAGTGGTTATGCCTGTACAAAAGGCTACAATAGAGCCTGCGGCAGAGCCTCTTCCGGGGCCTACGGCTACATCCATTTTACGCGCTTCGTTTATAAAATCCTGAACAATAAGAAAGTACCCTGCAAACCCCATAAATTTTATCATGTCAAGCTCATAGTCAATACGTTCCCTGACTTCAGGTGTTATCTCGGGAAACAGCTTTTTGGCCCCTTCGTTGGTTAGGTAGGCCAGATAATCATCATCGGTTTCAAAACCTTCGGGCAAAGGAAATTTTGGCAGGATAATATCGTGTTTGAGGGCGTATTTTTCAATTTTATTGGTTATTTCAATAGTGTTGCTTATGGCTTCGGGAACGTTTTTAAAAAGCGCCATCATTTCTTCGGGCGTTTTAAGGTATTCTTGTCCCGAATACTTCATGCGTGTTTCATCGTTAAGTTCCTTTTTGGTATTAAGGCATACCAATATGTCGTGCGCTTCGGCATCTTCGGCATTAATAAAATGAACATCGTTGCTAGCCACCAGTTTCACCTTGAATTTTTCGGCCATCTTTATCAATTCTTTGTTGACAATTACCTGGTCGGCAAGGCCATGATTTTGAAGTTCCAGGTAGTCGCCAAAAATGCCGAGGTATTCTTTTACTGTTTCTTCTGCTTTTTTGATATTGTTTTCGAGAATAAGGCTGGGTATTTCCCCGCCCAGGCAGGCGCTCATGGCAATTAAATCTTTATTGTATTTGCGCAGGAGTTCTTTGTCGATTCTGGGGGTGTAATAAAAGCCTTCTTTAAATCCTAATGTGCAAAGGCGTGAAAGATTTCTGTACCCCTCTTTGTTTTTGGCAAGCAAAATAAGGTGGTAACCACTGCGGTCTTCTTTGCCTTTTTTTTCGTGCCGGCTGCCTTCTGCCACATAAAACTCACAACCGATTATAGGTTTTATATTTTTATTTTGGGCTTCTTTTACAAAACGCATAACGCCATACATATTGCCATGGTCGGTAATGGCTACTGCAGTCATTCCTGATGCTTTTACCTTATCAATCAGCTTGTCGATGGGTGCTGCGCCATCGAGGATGGAAAATTGTGTATGCACATGCAGATGCGTAAACAAACTCTCAGGTGTTTCGGCAACGTTTTCATTTTTGGGGGGGGTGGTTTCCGGCATATAGAATTTCTTTAAATATTTTAAGTTTTCTTTTGTAAAAATATTTAAAAACCGGCATTGTTCAGTAAAAAGATATTAACAAAAAAGGTTTTTTTGTTAAATATGCCCTGTCTATTCTATGATAATCTTTTTATACAAGGATTGGTGGCCGGGAACATTGACGTGAAGAATGTAAGTCCCGCTCTTCAGGTTGTTGCGTTGCAGTATGCAGAGCCGGTTTTGATAGCTGTTAATTTTTTGCAAATGTTTTCCGCTTAAATCGTAAAGATTTATGATAGCTGTTTTTCTGTATGTTTCGGGCAGTAAGATGTAAGTTGATGTCGAAAAAGGGTTGGGATAGACTGTAATATCAATCTCGGGGTTTAACTTCGGAAGGAACCCTGGCATGTCGGCAAAAGACACGACGAGGTTGTCTATCATCCAACCGGCTTTATTGGTCTGGATAGCATCGCTCTTGAAGGTAAACCGCATATAAAGGGTGTCGGGAATGTCCTTAACAAGCATGGCCCAAACCCACTGAATGCGCGAATGTACCCAGCCTGCCGAAGTGCCTGAAAAGCCATGTATGCCACCAGCCAGCGTATCTTGTAGGGTGTAGAAGTTTTCGGTGTGATAGATAAGGTAGGTTGTATCATAGATAGCGTTAATCCAGCTCTGCCCGTGGTCGTAAGATACTTCAATATAACCGCCGTCGGTAAGGGTGTCGGTTTGGTATTTATGCCTGAAACCCACTATCATGTTGGTGAACATGTAATTGGGAATCCTCAGTTCGAAAGATGCAAGGGCGTTGGTGTCGTAGGGTGTTGTAAGCCTTGTGCAAAGGGCGTAGGGTGGTGTATAAGCCGAATCGAAAAAGGGTTTGGCAGGTACGCCTGTTTCCCATAATGGGTTTTGGGCTGTGTCGGTGTACAACAAAGGACAGATATTGTCGAAATGGCAGCTGTCGATATCGTAAACACCAAGCAGGGAGTCTATTTGGGCATGGATACTATAAGAAGTGAATGTAAAGGCAATGAAAAGAAAAATGATTTTTTTCATGCATTAAGGGTTAAACACGGACTATTTATTATCGTATTCTATAATGTAGTACAACTGGGAGGTACATATCAGGTCGTTCCATTCGCCTGCAGCGCCCAGGTTACTTGTTTTAGCAGGCCATCCTGTGAGCCCCATGGCCGCACAATGCTGAACTGTGGCAAAGTTATCGGGTTCGTTGGGTTTGCCTTTGCTTTTGCCACCCCAGTTGTAAAAAGATTCTACCATAGCCCTGCCATTTTTCTGACCGTTTTCCCCTTCTCCCATCCAGAAGCTGGTGCCAAGTCCGTCGTTATTGCCATCCCAAAGCCATGTGCCTTCTGTTTTTTTGTCGGTAGCACCCAGCCATATATAAGCAATGCCCCCGCCGGTGCTTATAGCCACGTAATTGGGTGCAATGCCTGCATTTTTGCTTACGGCCGTAAAAACAGCTTTTTGTTCAGCTTCATTGTTTATTTCTACCAGATATCCGCCCCGTTCAACAGCACAAGCAGCGGCCTGGGGCCAGGTCTTCTGTTCTTTGACCACTTCATATTTTTTATTGTTGTGCGTAAAGGTAAAAATGTGTGTGGTGTCGGCACATTGTGAAAAAGCGTTTACCGTGAACAGTAAACATATTAAAGTTATCAGCGATTTCATGGTGATACGTTTTTGTTTAATAGAATAACAAATTTAGATAATAACATAACAAAAACGAAAACTCTGCTGATTTATTTTTAAGCAGATTATTAACAATTTCCCATTCATCCATAAGCTCCCTTAATTTTTTCAGGGTTATTTCAGGGTTGTCGGGGTCTTCTTCAATTTTAATGCAAATGGCTGTAAGAACTTCAAAGCACATATTCAATTACATCGCGCCCGTTTTTGGCCGTCAATATGTGTGAAGCAGGAAGGATGTTATGCAAAAGTGCACGGATAACTTCAAGGTTAAGCGGTACGTCTTCAGCAACAAGAATAATATGCTCATGCAGTGAAAGAGGCCGAGATGTTTTAAAATTTTGTTCGGCTGATATTTGCCCTGCTTCATTCAATAGGGTCTCAGGTTCAAAAATGTTGTTCAAATATTCAAATAAGTCGCTCGATTTAACAGGTTTTATAATATTATAGCGAATGCCCATTTTTCTGCACTCATCACGAACTTTGCTGTAGTCGATAGAGCTGTGAAGTAAAATGACGGGTTGTTTTTCAACATTTAAACCGATACGGTTTTTGATTAGTTTAATAGTTTCCAACCCATCCATATAGGGCATTTGATAATCAACAATTAAAACGTCAAAGTCGTTTTGTTTTTCCATAATATTAAGAGCAGCCAGTCCATTATCGCATCCGGTAAATTTAATGCCCCAGTAACTGAGCATGTGTTCAAGTATCATCCTGTTTTTATCAAATCCATTTCGAGTTTTCCGGCTTCTATTTTAGAAAAGTCGAGTATGTCGCTGATTACACCCAGCAGTGTTTGAGCTGACGTATTAATATTTTCAACATACTGGTTTTGAATTTTATTGAGCGGGGTATTGACAAGCAATTCCGAAAAACCGATAACACCATTCAACGGGGTTCTTATTTCGTGGCTCATGTTGGCAAGAAAAACCGATTTGGCTTTGCTGGCGCTTTCGGCAACTTCTTTGGCTTTAATAAGCTCGTTTTGAATCTTCTTTCTGTTTTCAATATTCCTGCTGACACCTGTCAGCTCAATTTCGTTATCGCTATTATAACGGTATTTTACGGTTGATTCAATCCAAATAAGGCTGCCGTTTTTATGGTATTGTTGCAGTTGAAAAATAAAACGGTCAGGTATTTTTTCTTTGTTAAATAATTTTTGAACATTCTCGGTAATCTGGCTGTTGACTTCGGCAAAAAAGGCTGCAGGCATACTTTTTTCCAAGCCCTCTTCGATGGCTTCTTCGGGTGTAAGCCCCCTAAGTTCATAAATTGAGGGACTGATATAAGTAAATTTGTTCTGATTAAGGTTGAAAACCCATATTACATCGGAGGTATTTTCGGTAATAAGTCTGTATTTGCGTTCATTTTCAATGAGTAGCATTTCGGCTTTTTTTCTTTCAATAATTTCCCATGTAACATCAGCCAGAAAAGAAACTGTTGCCACATCTTCCTGGTCGTAATCGGCCGGTTTATTTCCTACCCCCAGAATGGCTACAATTTTGTTTTTTCTGAAAACAGGCACAACGAGCTCTCTGATTACCTCGGCATGTCCTTCGGGTAAGCCTTTTTTATGGGGAAGCGAAGCATAGTCGTTGTGAATTACGGGCTTTTTTTGAGAAATACAGTCTGTCCACACACCTGCTTTTTCGATGGAATATTGTGCGCCTTTGCCTTCTGCTTTACAGAATATATCAGTTGTTGCAGTTGACCATTGCTGAAGAGTTAACGTTTTTTGATCTTCGCTCAGAAAATGATAAAATGCAATAGGGCTGTTTACCAAAGTGCCCACATAATCGAGGGCTTGCCGCAGCACTTCATCAAGTGAATGCGATGCCGCAAAATCAATCATTTTAAAGCGAATCTCGTCGGTTTGTATGCCTCTTTTGTAATTAGTAATATCCCTTGCAATACCTTCCAAGCCAACTATTTTGCCCGAATCATTTATAACAATACCGCTCGTAGTGAACCATCTCCATGTGCCATCGGCGTGCCTGAGCCGAAACTCAGTGCCTTCCTGCCGTTGCTGTGTTTCGATGGCTATGTTTAAAAACGCTTCACATTTACTGTGGTCGTCGGGATGCAAAAGGTCTTTATAAGAGTAGCCTAAGTAAGAATTGGGTTTATACCCCAGTAAATGATAAAAAGCACTCGAAATAAATGTAAATATACCACTCAAATTCAGGGTATAAATAATATCCAGGTTGTTTTCGATAAGATTGCGGTATTTTTCTTCGCTTTTCTTTAGTTTTTCTTCTGCGGTTTTACGCTCAGTAACATCAACAGTGACACACAGGAAAGACAAAATATTATTTCGGGAATCTCTGATAAAAGTTATGGTTACTTCACCCCAGATAAAATTGCCGGCTTTATCAAGCAGTTCAAGTTCAATGCTTCTTGTTCGTTCGGGGTTGGCTTTTCCCGATGCTTCGAGCATCATTTCTTCTTTCAGGACTACCATAGCATAAGCATACGAAGCCGGTGTCATAATTTCAAACAGCTTCTTCGATTGGTATTCTTCGGTTTCATAACCAGTAAATTTTTCAATGGAAGGGCTTACATATTGGATGTTCATATTTGTGTCGAGCATGGTA
This sequence comes from Bacteroidota bacterium, assembly GCA_022708385.1. Classification (GTDB taxonomy): domain Bacteria; phylum Bacteroidota; class Bacteroidia; order Bacteroidales; family PXBB01; genus JAKIYU01. Next base: position 5,773 of record JAKIYU010000098.1, read on the forward strand.
ATAACACTATTCATGTGTTTGGAAATAAGGTCGTTTTGCTTTTGGCTTTCCTTTAATGAATTTTGGGTTAAGATATGATTGGTAATATCTCTGGCTGCTGCATAAACAAGGTCGCCCACCGGTTGAGCACTCCATTCAAAATAATGGTATGAGCCATCTTTTGAACGATACCTGTTAATGAATTTATCAATTTTTTGCTGCTTGGAGAGCTTCGACATTATGGCTAAAGTAGGTTCTGTATCTTCAGGATGTACAAAATCGAGAAAACGTTTCTTTTTCAATTCGCCCATGTTATAACCCAGTACTTCTTCCCAAGCCGGATTAAGTTTGATAAAAATATTATCGAAATTTACTATACAAAACAAGTCAATATTAACAGAGAAAAACCTGTTCAACTCTGTCTGAGTGTTCAGTTTATCTATAAACATGGCGGTTTGGCGTGCGTACAACTCAAGAACATTGGCTTCTTCCAAGGTATGGCCTTTTTTATAAAAAAGTGTAAAATCTCCGACACATTTATGCTCCTTCATAATACGAATGAGTGCGATTTCTCCCAGATTAAAGGTGTTTTCGACGAGTTTTACTATTTGTGACGGAATGACCTTACCGGTAAGTTCTCTTAAATTTTCGAAACGTGTGATTATGCTGTTTTTTGTTTTTTTTCTCTGCTAGGGTCATATTCCCATGTCTTTTCCATGAAATCAAAACCCAGTATTCTGATAGCCTTTTGTATATGGTCTCCAACACCGGCAAAAGCCACTGTTTTGAAGGTAGTGCCATCGATATTGAACAAATTAAACACAGCGTACCGTGCTTTAGAAATCTTCAGAATATCATTGCAAATTCTATCATAATCAGGCTCCATGTCGTTGTACTCTAAAAAATACTTTGAGGCCTCGGTAAGAATTTTTTCATTTGTAATATCCTGAAATAAAGTAGTAAAGTAATATTTCTCAGGTGAAAATATATTTATTTTATACAAGCGTTTAAGGAAATCGGAATACTGCTCAAAAGAATCCTCACCACCATTTATGGCAATATTTCCGTAAAATTCAACCCAGTTAAATTCATCGGCTAATTTCTTGTCGAATACATTACTGAATTTTTTGTTTATGACATTTTTAGATGACAAACCGGTCAGTTTTTCTAATTCATTATTTATTTCAAGAAATTCATAATCCACAGGTATGTCATTGTTGTCAGTTATAATGCGATGGTATGCAAATCCAAAAGGTGCAGAATGAAATATCTTTTTATAATTTTCTTTGACCATATAATAGAGTTTGGTAACGACAAAAATACAGTTTCTTGTTAATTGAACCGTATATTTTGTTTAACTTTGTTCAAATTATTGCATTTAGGGATATTATAAAAACTCAGCAAGAAATGGGTCTTAATCTTGCAAATTACTTAAATTACAGCATATCCGATGGCCCTGTAAGTGTCGTCAGGATAGGTGTTTTGCATGGGGCTAATTATTTCAGTGCCGGGCAGGTCGTGTATTTACGCATTGACTTAGGTGCTTATCATGAAGTATATTCCAATCAGATTGACGGTTTGTACGAAAAACTTGTCCAAAAACTGCCTACCCTTTACGAACATTTTTGCTCACCGGGTGTGCTGGGAGGTTTTTTAAAAAGAGTTAAGGAAGGTACGCTTCTGGGGCATATTATCGAACATGTGGCCATCGAACTTCAAACGCGTGCAGGCATGAATGTGGGCTATGGTAAAACAAGAAGTACCCCCGAAAAAGGCATTTACAATGTCATCTTTCGCTTTCACGATGAGGTAGCCGGCGTTTATGCAGGAAAAGCGGCATTGAATATGATAAATGCTTTTCTTTTGCAGCACGATTTTGATGTGGAAGAAATTATTCAGGGTCTTATAAACATACGCGAACTGCGCTTGCTTGGCCCCAGCACCCAAGCTATTGTAAAAGAGGTTGAGAAAAGAAACATCCCTTACCTCCGTCTCGACGATTTTAATCTAGTACAACTGGGCAACGGCAAGTATCAGAAAAGGATACGCGCCACCCTTACATCCGATACCGGCTTTATTGCTGTCGAAACCGCCGGAAATAAATACCTGACTAATCTTATTCTCAACGATGCTGGGCTTCCTGTGCTGCGCACTACTATGTGCCAAAGCGCCGAAGACGTGATTGAATTTCGTAACAAATTGGCTAGACCGGTGGTTATTAAACCATCAGAGGGCTATCAGGGGAAATGTCTGTCGCCAAACCTTATGCAGGATGATGAAATCAGGTCTGCTTTTGCACTGGCTTCAGCTTATGACGAACAGGTGCTTGTTCAGGAGTATCACCCCGGCCAGTCGTACCGCCTGCTTATTATTGACTATAAGTTTGTGGCAGCAGTTTGCCTTACCCCTCCTTCAATAACCGGCAATGGCATCGACACCGTTGCGACGCTTATTGAGAAGTTAAACAATACTCCCGAAAGGCAGCAGGGCGATAAAGGCAAATTGAGCCGTGTGGAGATAGACGAAATTACCATGCATATTCTCGAAAGAAAAAATTATACTTGTGAAACGGTTCTTCCCGATAGAGAAATACTTTTTCTGAAATATTCGGGTAGTATGCGGCAGGGGGGCAGTGCTACCGATGTAACGGATATGGTGCATCCCGACAATAAATTTCTCGCCGAGAGGGCGGCTCGCGCTGTAGGTCTTAATGTAGCCGGTGTGGATGTGCTGAGTACGGATATTGCTGTGCCTATGCTGTCCAACGGAGCCGTGGTAATTGAAGTCAATGCCGCACCCGATTTCAGAATGCACCTCAACCCTACATTTAACAAACCCCGTCCTGTAGCCCGAGAACTGGTGAGCATGCTCTTCCCCCAAAATACAAAGAACAGGGTGCCGGTATATTCTGTTACAGGTACTGCAGGTAAAAGCATTGCTGTTTTCCTTCTTAATTATTGCCTTTCGCAGGAGGGTTATAATGTGGGGCTTACTTCAACGGAAGGTCTCTGCATAACCAATAAAATGCTAAAACGTGGCGATATGACAGAGCCCGAAAGCGTAGCCC
>JAKIYU010000099.1 GCA_022708385.1 Bacteroidota bacterium
TGATTATTATCTTACGCAAAGTGTAAACAACTGCGAAAGTCTGCCCTTCTCTGTATATCTTACAATTAATCCCGTGCCCCCACCGCCAACCGCCTCAGATTCTTCTTCATGTTTTGGTCAACCAGTGCCTGACTTGCAGGCTGATGGCACAGGCGTCATTCAATGGTACACCGACCCCAGTTTAACCCCACCCCCTGTTAATATTGGTTCCGTTTTCGTCACAGGACAAACTAACAGTGGCACTTATATTTATTATGTAACACAGCTTGAAAATGGTTGTGAAAGCCAGGCAACAGAAGTTACATTAACAATAATAACTTTACCTCAACCCCCTCTTGCTAATGATACAGGTATTTGTTTTGGGCAGACCACACCAAACCTGACTGCAACTGCTACCGGAACAATTAACTGGTATGACAATTCATTATTAACACCTCCTGTTGTATTTACAGGCGCCTCATTTGCAACCGGCCAAACAAATGTAGGCACATATACCTATTACGTTACACAAACACATAATACAACAGGTTGTCAGAGTCTTCCCGACACAGGTGTTTTAAACATTTATCCCATACCCCCAGCCCCGACATCTTCGGACTTAGTCAGTTGTACAGGCCAGCCGACACCCGATTTTACAGCTATCGGTACAGGTACAATTAATTGGTATAACTCACCCACTCTAACAACACCTATTTATACAGGCAGCAACTTTGCCAGTGGGCATACATCTGCTGGTACTTACACCTATTATGTAACTCAAACTGCAAATAACTGCCAAGGTCCATCTGATACTGTAACGCTTACCATTAATCAAACGCCTACGGCTCCTGCTGTAAATAACGACTCTGCTTGCTTTGGCTCAACAATACCTACATTAACGGCCAATGGTACAGGAACGATTAAATGGTATAGTGATGCCAATCATACCAATTTATTATTTACCGGTGGCACATTGAATACTGGACAAACAAATGTCGGCACCTATACATACTATGTAACACAAACGCAAAACAATTGCGAAAGTCCTCACAGCATTGTTACGCTGACAATTAACCCAATACCTTCTGCACCAGTTGCAGGAAATGAAGTTGCATGTTTTGGCTTTCAAATACCTGTACTGACAGCAACAGCAACAGGCAGTGTTAAGTGGTATGATAATCAGGGCTTAGTAACACCCATTTATACAGGTAATTCTTTTAATACAGGTCAAGCAGCCGTAGGTACATATACTTATTACTTAACTCAAACCATAAATGGTTGTGAAGGGCCACCAGACACAGCTACTCTTACAATTTATCCTATACCTCAAGCACCTCAGGCAACAGATGTCAATGTTTGTTATGGCCTTCCTACTCCAAACCTTACAGCAACAGGCACAGGAACAATAAACTGGTATAGCAATGCTGCACTTACACCGCCGTCCTTATATACAGGGAGTACCTACTCAACAGGGCAAACTGCAGTTGGTATTTATCCCTATTATGTCACTCAAACTGAAAATAACTGTGTCAGTCCCTATACGCTTGTAAATCTTAATATAATAAGTTTACCTGCAGCACCTGTGAGTAATAATGTTGAAGTATGTTTTGGATTCCCCACACCAGACCTTACTGCAACAGCCACAGGCACCATCGACTGGTTTACAAGTGGCTCTTTAACACCTCCGCCTGTATTTACGGGGGGTACTTTTGCTACAGGACAAACTGCAGTTGGCACCTATACTTATTATGTAACACAAACAAATGTTGCCACTACTTGCCAGAGTTTAGCAGATACCGTCACATTGACAATCCATCCTATTCCTTCTGCACCTGTTTCGCATGACACATCGAGTTGTTTTGGATTTTCTACTCCAAATCTAACAGCGACAGGCACCGGAACGATAAACTGGTACAATAATATAACCCTGCCCCAACCGAGTCTATTTACGGGCGTTACATACACAACAGGTCAAAATGCAGTGGGTACCTATACATATTATGTAACCCAAACTATAAATAACTGTCAAAGTTTGCCTGATACTGTTAACCTGACGATATATCCAATACCTGCAGCACCAGTTGTTACAACAAATTCTCCTGTTTGTGAAGGCGATAGTGTTTTATTTAATGCCAATAATGTAGCCAATGCTAGCTATTCCTGGACAGGCCCGTTGTCATTTACATCATCTCTGCAAAATCCATTTATTTTACCTTCAATCGTTGGCAATGGTGGTCAATACAGTTTAACAGTAATTGTAAATGGTTGTTCTAGCCCTGCAGCTAACACCAATGTTGTAATTATTCCTGCGCTAACCCCTAATATTAGCGGAAATGCACCATTCTGTCAGGGGCATAGTACAGACCTTGACGCAGGATTATTTAATTCCTATATTTGGTCCACAGGAGATACAACACAAATCATTACTGTTACCAATGCAGGAACGTATTCCGTTACTGTTCACGACTCTAATGGGTGTAGTGCCTCAGATGCCGTTATAGCAACTTTCTCCACTCCGCCACCTGCCAATGCCGGTGTTGATACAGGATTATGTTTAAATGGTAGTATTCAGTTACAGGCTACAGGTGGTGTGATTTACGACTGGTCGCCGTCAACAGGTCTGAATAATTCAGGAATAGCCAATCCTGTTGCCACACCAACTGTAACCACAACTTACACATTGGTTGTACTGGATGCCACAGGCTGTTCAGGGACAGACGAGATAGTTGTTACCGTACACCCGTTACCGACTGTACAATTTTCAACCGATGTATCTACAGGATGCGAACCTCTTCTTGTAACGTTTAATGATTATTCAACACCTAATGTTGTGGCGTGGTCGTGGAATTTCGGAGATAATTTAAGCGGTGTAAACAATACATCAACACTGAAAAACCCAACACATATATATAATCTAAAAGGGAATTATACCGTTACATTAAGTGTGACAACAATTTACGGCTGCACAGCTCAAGTTGTACAACCGAACCTCATTACAGTTTATCCGGTACCGACTGCAGACTTTACCTTTTATCCCGAGCAGGCTGATATAAATAATACTGTTATTACATTTATAAATCAATCGACTAATGATAATGCCTGGACGTGGAACTTTGACGATAACACCACAAACATTTACACACCCAATGCCGTACACGAGTTCTTAGAACCCGGCACATACGAAGTTATGTTAATTGTTCAAAGCACATTGGGATGTTATGATACAGCTATGAGAGAAGTAGTATTCAAGCCATTCTACACGCTTTATGTACCCAATGCATTTACACCTAATGATGATGGATTGAACGACTATTTCTATCCGGAAGGCGTTGGACTTGACAATGAAAACTTTAACTTTTACATTTACAACAGGTGGGGAGAACTTGTTTTTGAAACCAACGATATTAATAAAGGTTGGGACGGTAACACTATGCAAGGCAATCCCGCGCCTGAAGCTGTCTATACATGGATTATCCTGTTACGTACAAAAGACGGCTCCGATTTTCTTTATCGTCATAAGGGCCACGTAACATTACTTCGCACAAAATAATTCCTTTTTCTTTTACTAATATTTATCCTTAATTATTGTTTATTAATTACTTTTGTTAATAATAAGCATTTAAAAATATGGAAGCGCAACCACTTATTTCGCTTAAAGACATAGCAAAACATTATAAAGTAGGAACTGAGGTTATCAAAGCCCTCCGGTCGATTACAATGACTATAAATAAGAACGAATATGTAGCCATAATGGGTGCGTCAGGTTCGGGAAAATCGACCTTGATGAATATTTTAGGTTGCCTCGACACGCCAACATCCGGCGCCTATATACTTAACAATAAAGAAATAAGCAGTTTAACCGACAACGAGTTGGCAGAAATAAGAAACAAGGAAATTGGATTTGTTTTTCAATCATTTAATTTGCTTCCCCGTTCAACCACACTTGAAAATGTAATGTTACCTCTTGTATATGCCGGTATTAAAAAAGAAAAAAGGCTGAATATGGCGTTTAAGGTATTACAGGATGTTGGGTTGGGAGACCGTGTAAAACACAGGCCTAATGAATTATCGGGGGGGCAGAAGCAACGGGTAGCCATAGCAAGAGCATTAATAAACAATCCTTCTATTATTCTGGCAGATGAACCTACGGGAAATCTTGACTCAAAAATATCGCTTGAAATTATGGCATTGCTTAACCAGATACATAAAGCAGGTAACACCGTGATACTTGTAACTCATGAAGAGGATATTGCCAAATTTGCACACCGTATCATAAAATTAAAAGACGGTGAAATTGAATCTGATACAACCATCAAAAAGTAAATGTTTAAATAGCATTTTATTAAGAAAAGACAAATGCAGGGTAAAATATACACCAAAAAAGGGGACAAGGGGGAAACATCTTTGATAGGTGGTAAAAAGGTAACAAAATTTGACATTCGCGTTGAAGCTTATGGTACTGTAGATGAGTTAAAGAGTTATTTAGCCATCATCAAGGATACAGAGGATAATCCGGCACTTACAAAAATTATCAGTCATATTCAAGAGCGCTTATTTCGTGTAGAATCGCAGTTAGCTTGTAATGAAATGCTTATTTCGAAGAAACTGCCAAGTCTCACACAGCGTGATGTTCAATTTTTAGAAAAGAAAATAGACCACATGGAGGCTATGCTGCCCCCGTTAAAAAATTTTATCATACCGGGAGGGCAACTTGCATCATCGCATTGTCATGTAGCCAGATGCATCTGCAGAAGGGCAGAAAGGATAATAGTTAATCTTAACAGTCAGGAGCCAGTTAAACCAGTCATACTTTCATATTTAAATCGTTTATCTGATTTTCTTTTTATGCTTGCCCGGTATTTATGCCTTAAAAGGAATTGCAACGATAACATCTGGAGTCAGCCAAAATAATAAATTCATTTGGTAACATTCAACATTAATTAAGGGTTTATACCCTATTTTATCAGTTTTAATCTTTATATAGATTTAATTTAAAATGTTTTTAAATTAAAAAAAATGTTTGTATATTAAAAACTAAGATATAAATTTGTCGGGCACTATACAAGTTTATTTATTAGTAAGACAAATATATTTAATATTCAAAGTTATGGGAAAATCTGTTTTTAAGCTGTCCACTATAAGCAGCAAAGTGATTATGGGCATTGCCGGTTTGTTCCTGATGTTGTTTTTATGTGTGCATCTGGCAATAAATTTATTAATGTTATTAGGGGACGAAGGCCAAATGTTTGGCAAAGCTGTTTATTTTATGACTCACAATCCAGCTATTAAAATATTTGAGTATGTATTATTTACAGGATTTATAATACATATAACTATTGGAGTCCTCATCTGGTTACGCAATTATTTTGTACGGCCTATAAAATATGCCGTAACACCCAGGTCGAAGACATCATGTTTTTCGAGATACATGATACATACAGGCATTATTATTCTCATTTTTTTAATTCTTCATTTCACACATTTCTTTTTTGTAAAACTGGGCTGGGTAACAGGGCCAGAAGGCATTGACACGCATGATTTCTTATCAATGTCGAAGCTTTTATTTACCAATCCTGTTTATTCCTCGATTTACATTGTTTGTTTTATTTTTCTCGGGTTTCATTTGAATCATGCACTGCAGTCAGTATTTCAGACCCTGGGACTAAATCATCCACGCTATACGCCATTTATAAAGGTATTATCTGCCCTATACGGGATAATAATAGCCGTGGGGTTCAGCATTATTCCTATATATTTTCTTTTCTTTCATACAGTATAAAACAATAAAAACAATAAGATATGGCAACATTAAACGCAAAAATACCCGAAGGGCCTTTATCAGAAAAGTGGTCGAAGCATAAATCGGGTTTAAGGCTTGTAAATCCCGCCAACAAAAAGAAGATAGACATCATTGTCATTGGTACGGGTCTGGCAGGTGCTTCAGCTTCATCTGCTTTAGGAGAGATGGGTTATAATGTGAAGACTTTTTGTTACCAGGACACGCCGCGTCGTGCACATTCGGTGGCTGCCCAGGGGGGCATAAATGCCGCCAAGAACTACAAGAATGATGGTGACAGTGTTTATCGTTTATTTTACGACATGATTAAAGGTGGAGACTTCAGGGCTCGTGAAGCTAATGTTTACCGGGCAGCAGAGGTAAGCAATAATGTCATAGATCATTATGTTGCTTTAGGTGTTCCTTTTGCCAGAGATTATGGTGGTTATTTAGACAACAGGTCGTTTGGGGGTGTTCAGGTATCGCGTACCTTTTATGCCAAAGGACAAACCGGCCAGCAATGTCTTCTGGGCACCTACTCATCGCTGCTCAGGCAAGTAAATAAGGGCAGGGTAACCATGTACCCAAGGAGGGACCTTTTGGATATTGTAGTTATTAATGGCAAAGCGAGAGGTATTATTGCAAGGAATCTTGTTACGGGAGAAATAGAGCGTCATTCGGCGCATGCCGTAGTACTTGCAACAGGAGGGTATGGTACCATATATTATTTATCTACTCTTGCTGTTAATTCAAATGGTAGTGCAGCATGGGCTGCATTTAAGCGGGGTGCATTTTTCGGCAACCCCAGTTTTATTCAAATACATCCCACATCGATACCGGTTTTAAACGAATTTCAGTCGAAATTGACACTTATGTCGGAGTCGTTACGGAACGACGGGCGTGTATGGGTACCTAAAGCACAGGGTGATAAACGGGCACCCAAAGATATACCTGAAGAAGAAAGGGATTATTATCTTGAGCGTCGGTACCCAGCTTTTGGTAATCTGGTACCAAGGGATGTTGCATCACGTGCAGCAAAGGAAAGATGTGATGCAGGTTATGGTGTAGGCGCTTCGGGTTTATCGGTATATCTTGATTTTAAAGATGCGATAAAAAAACAAGGTAAAAAAGCTATTGAAAACAAATATGGTAACCTGTTTGAGATGTATGAAAAGATTAGCGGAGAAAATCCTTACGAAACGCCTATGAAGATATATCCTGCAGGTCATTATACCATGGGCGGTTTATGGGTAGATTACAACCTGATGACGACTGTGCCAGGGTTATTCGCCATTGGAGAATCGAACTTTTCGGACCATGGCGCCAACCGTCTGGGTGCCAGTTCATTAATGCAATGTACAGGAGATGGTTATTTTATCTTGCCTTACACAATTTCCGATTATTTAGCAGACGATATTCGTACCGGAGCTATTCCAACCAACAGCCATGAATTTGAAGCAGCTGAGCAAGAGGTTAAGGATAAAATAGCCCGAATTTTAGCAGTAAAAGGTAAGCAAACGCCTATGACTTTCCATAAAAAACTGGGAAAAATCATGTGGAACTATGCAGGCATGGTACGTAACGAAGAGGGGCTAAAGAAAGCTCTTGTACTTTTAGAAGAACTTAAAGAAGAATTCTGGAAGGATATTATGATAGCCGGTACAGCCAATGAACTTAATCAGGAACTCGAAAAAGGGTTACGCGTGGCAGATTTTATAGAGTTATCGAAGCTTATCTGCATGGATGCACTGAACCGGAAAGAGTCGTGCGGTGCACACTTCAGGGAAGAAAGTCAGACTGAAAATGGAGAAGCCCGAAGGCAGGACGATTTGTATGCTTATGTATCTGCATGGGAATACAAGGACAATGCAGAACCTGTACTCCACAAGGAAGAACTCAAATTTGAATATGTAGAGCTTAAAGAAAGAAGCTATAAATAAGCGTAAATTGTAATATTGTATAATCAGAAAAAAATTAAAAAAGACATGAATATAAAACTTAAAATCTGGCGCCAGAAAAATTCACAAGCTAAGGGTAAGTTTGAAAAATATACGCTCGACAATGTATCGCCTGAGATGGCGTTTTTGGAAATGATGGATTTTTTAAATCAGAAATTGATTGAAGAAGGCAAAGAGCCAGTAGCATTTGAGCACGACTGTAGGGAGGGCATCTGCGGCTGTTGCAGTTTATATATAAACGGGCAACCGCATGGGCCGAGGGAACGTACAACAACGTGTGAGCTGCGTATGCGTTTTTTCAAGGATGGAGAAACGATAACAATAGAACCTTTCCGTTCGCGGGTATTTCCTGTGATAAAGGATCTCATAGTTGACCGCAGTGCTTTTGACAAGATACTGATTGCCGGTGGTTTTATATCGGCAGATACGGGTTCGGCTCCCGAAGCCAACAGTATTCCTGTATGTAAGCACCATTCGGACAAAGCCTTCGACATGGCGGCCTGTATAGGATGCGGTGCATGCGTAGCAGCCTGCAAGAACTCATCGGCCATGTTATTTGTAGCCGCAAAGGTTACACAGTTTACGCTTTTACCTCAAGGGCGTGTAGAAGCTGTGGAACGGGTTAAGAATATGATAGCAAAAATGGATGAACTTGGTTTCGGCAGTTGCTCGAACACCTATGCCTGCGAAGCTGAATGCCCAAAGGGTATCACAGTAGCAGCCATAGCCAAGTTGAACCGTGAATTTTTACACGCTAAAATTGTAGCGGAATAGTATTATCTTTCCTATTCTGAAGCCAGTTTGAACTGATATTTTGCAGCAAAATCCTTTTGTGCATCAAGAAAATCGTTTGTGGCTTTATCTAATTTTCTGTTTATAGCATTAATAAGTTCATCTTCTTCATAAAGCACATCTTCTGTAACCAGTTCGGCCGGTGTTTTCATATTTTCGAGCCAAGCTTTGTATTCATTGTCCACCACATCTCTGTAAGAAGCAAAGAATTTTAAAGCGGCATCTTTAAACCCTAACTTTTCAAAAATTACGTATTATACTATTTTGCTACCCAATTTAGCCATTAATTTCTGAGTGTATAAAGTAATCTCA
>JAKIYU010000100.1 GCA_022708385.1 Bacteroidota bacterium
TGTGGTGCGTAACAGCGAGTCGCTAATCGGGCGCAAAATTGCTCTGGGGCAACTGCACATAAACTATTTCCGATGCAGTGTGGAAGCCGGCGACTTTGTGATGTACGAACAGAATAAAAAAGACACCTTTGTAAGTTTCGACAGGCTTTACATCAACTTCGACCCATGGCAGATGTTCAGCAGCACCTATGCCTTCTCGGAAATAAGCCTCGAAAACCCGGTGGTAAGTATTGTGTATAACGACAGCACCTTTAATTTCGACGATCTGATTACCTCAACAGATACCACTGAGACAGATACTCTTGAAGAAGTGTCAACCGACACTACCAAATACCTGGTTAAAAATATCAGCATCAGCGGGGGCTACATAAGGTACCTGGATAATGCCGCCGGCAATGTTACCGAATTAAAAAAGCTGGGTATAAAAGTGCCTGAAATATCGTGGAACAGCAGCAAGGCCGATATGGGTATTGACTTCATCCTGGGTAAGGACGGCAAAGTTTCTCTCGGTGGTTTCATCAACCAGGCTGAAGGCGTATATGCCATCACATTAACCCAACTTGAGACCTAAAAGATTGTAATATTCATATAATCTGCAAGTTACAAATTTCACTTTCATTATTCGGGTAACACAATATTTTCCTTTAAAAAGGCATGGGTAATAAATCATTTATCGGTATTTGCCGTTCTTTTGGTTCATGGTTATAACCATGATAATACTTTGATACTGTGTGTACTGTATTATTCAGCAAACCCTATTTAAACAAATATCTATAAAAAGCACCTCGGCTTAAAAGCCGCATAAAAATCAAACTGGGTTTTTGGCTTATGTTAATTAACTATCAGTTTTTCGCAACGGACAACAATGCCGTTAAGCTTTATATCGACAAAATACAAGGCTGCCGGTAAATCGAGCTGTATTTCCTTTTGGTACAATCCGATAAACCCTGGAATGGTTTCGTAAAACAGCAGTTGCCCTAAAACATTTCTTACGCATACCGTTACATCGGCTATTTGTGTGATACTGAACCCAAGATTAAAGTGTCCTTTATTGGGATTGGGATAAAGTACAAAATCGCTTATCAGGCTGAACTCTTCTATTGCATTGTTGAATGGCTGGTAATAGACCTGATCGGACGGGGTGCTGCAACCCTGTGTAGAAGTGGCCACAAGGGAATAAAGACCTGTGGCAGTAATCAGACACGTCTGGCCTGTGGCTCCGTTGATAGGGTTGCTATTGAAATACCACTGCAGGTTAAATCCGCTCAGAAGCGTTTTCAGTGTGTCACCCTGACGCCAGAAAGTTGGCTTGGGCGGGTTTGCATAAAAGTTGACATAAGTCGTATCCGATTGCGCCTGACACCCATTGTTGTCGGTAATTACCAGAAAATATTTACCACTGTTGAAAACCATTAGTGTTTGTGAAACTGCGCCCATTAAGAGAGCAGTATCGTTATACCATTGGTAATTGGCTGCAGCTGAAGCGTTTAGCAAAATTGAATCTCCTGCACATGTATTGGCTGTTGGTACCGGTGTTACCGTTGGAACAGGTGGTTGTGGATACACGGTAACTGTGAGCGTATCATCGTAGGTTAATACTGGCCTGCTGGTAACAAAGCTGATGCCGTCGGAACCCGACCACAAGGACGTGCTAGTGCTTGTGCCTGCTATCTGAAATGCTTTACAAAAGTCATCAGCCCCAGCCAAACCGCCATCTTCATCCCACACTTCTATAGTATAATTCTGATTATGATACAACTGAATGCCCGGAAGTGTAAAATTTACAGGTGGATCTGTATCGAGCACAATGGCTGTTTGATGCAAAACAGTATCACTTTGATTTTTAACCTTTATGTAAATATCAGGAGTTCCCAAAAAATCGGTACAACTGGTGCCCAGAACAGTTACCGAATTAAGATAATTAAACGGTAAAGTATCAATAACAGTATGGCACGACACATTGTATTGCCCCGGAGTGCTATAAGTCATCGCCGGTGGATTTTCAGCAGTACTCGTCAGACCATTTCCAAAATTCCATGTATAAGAATAACCCGAAAGACCGTTGCTGTGCAGATTGGTTTCAAATGAAGCCGTTACACTGCCGCACCCGGTGGCATTGGTTATACTGAAACTGGCGCTGCCCGACGAACCCGGCAAAATTTTTATTGGTATAACAAATGAATCATCAGATGTTTGATTGCCGATTATTGTGTTTACATACGCTCTGACAAAAACCACCATATTGTAATTGCCGGGAAAAACAGGAGTACCGCAGATTTTGGCGCAACCATGCTCAGTTGTGGGTGGGTTTTGAGAAGGAAAAAATGTGTTGCTGGAAGAGCTTGACTGAAAGTTTAAGCCGAAAGGAAGTCCCGAAACACTGAGCACTTCGAGTTTATTAAGTGTTACGTTGGTGCCAGACGAGTGGGTAAATTGGGCTGGAAGGTAAAAATTAAGGTCTTCATTATAATACTGGCCAGCCTCGCCATCAGGCAACGTGTCGGGGTTGATTGCCGGTGCAGCTGGCGAAATGATAAAATTCATATTTGTTACACAGCCAGGGCATTGGGCCGAAAGAGGAACGTTAAACGTCATCATCGCTATAACCAATCCTACAATGATTTTTGAAGATATCTGCATTTCTTTTTTTTATGCAAAATAATATAATTTTTGTCATACTACTCATTAAAAATTCGTTAATTTTGCCTTACAATAGAATATAAAATATTATTTTACAGACAGATAAACAACCATGCGAAAAAAAATATTGGTTGTCGCAGCCACAGGTCATGAAATTTCAGGGTTTATAAAAAAATGGAATTCGTTCATTCAAATTGACCAATTTCTATATAATTTATCCTCTCTTCATCTTAATGTCGATGTGCTTATTACTTCTGTCGGCATGGTCGCCACGGCTTATCGCCTTAGCTGTGTTTTGCAAAAGAATACATACGATTTCGTAATCAATGCCGGCATTTGCGGTTCTTATATCCCATCTTTAAAGCCGGGTACTGTTGTACATGTTAGTGAAGATTGCTTTGCTGAACTGGGCATCGAAGGGAAAGATGTCATTAATCCCCTGTTTATAAAGGATAACGAAGAAAAGATAAAAGTAGAAGCCTTTGTCAGAAATGCTTACGAAATACCCCTAAAAACCATTCAAGTCCTACCCCGTGTAAAAGGTGCCACGGTAAACACTGTAACCACTTCCGAAAACAGAAAAAAAAGTATAATAGCACAGTATGGGGCTGCAACAGAAAGTATGGAGGGTGCCGCTTTTCTTTATGTGTGCAATGCCTTCGGGCTGCCCTACGCTCAGATCCGCAGCGTTTCCAATTATGCAGGCTGCCCCGAAGATAAAACATGGCATTTTGAAACAGCCTCACAAAATCTCTGTCATGCCCTCCAAAATACCCTGGATGAAATCGACAATCTTTTTTAAAAAACACAAAGAAGAAAACCTCTAATCTTTTATTTCAACAAGCACCATATCTATTTTTCCGCCCAGTGGTGGATGGCACTTGCAAACCTTTACCGACAGTAATCTTATTTCGGGAAAACTGTTTTTAATGGCATCCGAAATTCTGCGCCCTACATGCTCAAGCAGCTTCGATTTAATTTCCATTTGACTTTTTACCACTTTATAAACCTCCTGATAGTCAACCGTTCCAGCAAGCGCATCAGTTTGTTCAGCTTTAATAGTATTGCATTCAAAACTTACATCTACCATAAATCGGTTGCCTATAATCTGTTCCTCCGAGAAACAGCCGTGGTAGGCAAAAAACTCCATGCCTTTAAGTTCGATTACTGCCATAATAATTCGGTTTATATAAAACAGGGACAATATTATAAAATATTTAACTTTGTGCTGCAAAAATAAACCGATAATATTATGAATAGCGAAATAAAGCCAGAAAGCGAAAAATCGCTCAATTTCATTGAAGTTTTTGTTGAAGAAGATATGAAAAACAACCGCTTCGGCAAACACATCCACACACGCTTTCCGCCCGAACCCAACGGCTATCTGCATATAGGGCACGCTAAGTCGATATGCCTTAACTTTGGCCTGGCACAAAAATACGGAGGCCTTACCAACCTGAGATTCGACGACACCAACCCCGTTACTGAAGATGTAGAATATGTCGATTCAATTAAAGAAGATGTCCGCTGGCTTGGCTTCGACTGGGGCGACAGGGAGTACTATGCATCGGATTACTTCGATACACTGTACGCTTATGCCGTAAAACTGATTGAAAAAGGCCTGGCTTATGTGTGTGATTTAAGCGTTGAAGAAATTGCCAATAACCGCGGCACACCAACGCGTCCGGGTGTGGAAAGCCCATTTCGCAACCGCTCCGTGGAAGAGAACCTGAAGCTCTTCGAAGAAATGAAAAACGGGAAATACAAGAGAGGCGAAAAAGTGCTCCGCGCAAAAATTGATATGGCCTCGCCCAACATGCACATGCGCGACCCCATTCTCTATCGCATCATTCACGAACCACACCACCGCACCGGCAACAAATGGTGCATATACCCTTCGTATGATTTTGCCCACGGGCAGTGCGACTCGCTCGAAAAAATAACCCATTCCATCTGCACCCTTGAATTCGAAGTGCATCGCCCCCTGTATGAATGGTTTATCAAAGAACTTGAGATATTCCCTTCGCGACAGATTGAATTTGCCCGTCTTAACCTCACTTATACCGTAATGAGTAAGCGCAAACTGCTTCGCCTGGTAAAAGAAGGCTATGTAAACGGCTGGAATGACCCCCGCATGCTTACTATATGCGGGCTGCGCCGCAGGGGTTACACACCCGCTTCCATCCGTGCCTTTGCCGAACGCATTGGCGTAGCTAAACGCGACAATATTATCGACATAGCCGTGCTCGAATTCTGTATCAGAGAAGACCTCAACAAAACAGCCCCGCGCGCGATGGCGGTACTCAATCCAGTAAAACTAACACTCATCAATTACCCCGAAGGCAAGACTGAAATGCTCAAAGGAAAAATCAATCCCGAGGACGAAAACAGTGCCTTTCGCGATATTCCTTTCAGCAAACACCTTTATATCGAAAGGGACGACTTTATGGAAAATCCCCCCAAGGAATTTCACCGCTTGTCGCCCGGCAAAGAAGTACGCCTTAAGTATGCTTATATTATTAAATGTGTGGACGTTATTAAAGACGCTTCAGGTCATATCACCGAGATTATTTGTACCTATGACCCCGAAACCAAAAGCGGCTTGCCGCAGGCCAACCGCAAGGTTAAAGGCACCATACACTGGGTTTCCGAACCCCATGCCCTGAAAGCCGAAGTGAGGCTCTTCGACCGCCTGTTCCTTAAAGAAAACCCCGACGAAGTGGACGAAGGCCACGATTTTACCGAAAACATTAACCCCGACTCCCTAAAAGTTGCCGAAGCGCTGTGCGAGCCCTCGGTGGATGGCGCCCGCAACCTGCAATCGTTTCAGTTCGAGCGTATCGGCTATTTCTGCTGCGACAAGGACTCCACACCCCAACAACTTGTCTTTAACCGCACGGTGACACTCAAAGATACCTGGGCTAAGATAAGCGGGAAAATGTAATTGGTTTCTCCTACAGAAGTCAGGTGTGTTGTAAGATAAATTTAAAAAATTACAATTCCCCTTTAATAAACCCCAGCCCATCAGCAAATTCTACCATGTTTTCTTTGCAGATGACACTGTAATTTGTATGGGGATACGCTTCTATAAAACTTTGCGGTATTTTGGCTTTTCTTTTCGAATATTTGATTTCAAAAGCATTTATTTGGTTGTTTCGGACTTCGATATAGTCAATTTCCGCCCCTGAATAGGTGCGCCAAAAATAAGATTCAGCAAAAATGCGGTTATATTCGAGTTGTTTTTTCCTTTCGTTTATTACAAAATTCTCCCACAATGCACCGGTATCGTTTCTTTGACTCACGTGTGCAAAATTACCGATGATACAATTCCTGACGCCTAAATCGTAAAAATAATATTTGCGCTGTTTGCTGATTTCTTTTCGCAGGTTTTTACCATACCCACCCAGAGCGTAAATTACAAAAGTCTTCTCGAGCAAATCAATGTATCTTTCAACGGTTTGCCGGTTAATGCCCAGACTTTTACTAAGCTCATTTATAGAAACTTCCGAGCCGGTCTGAAAAGCTAAAAGCCGCAGTAAGTCCTTAATTTTATGAGAATATTCAACATGAGCCATTTCAAGAATGTCTTTATACAGGTAACTCCTGACGATTTCGTGAAGCAATTCTTCTTTATCTGTTAAATTGACTGTTGTTAATACTTCGGGATACGAACCATATACAAGCAAGTCGTCAAACATGTCAATAGTTTCAAAGTTGTTTTTCCCCTCACTGGCCTCGGTAAGCGATACAGGGAACAAGGTGTACGTCAGTTTACGGCCTGTTAAAGTTTCGTTTGTGCTTTTGGCAATACTAATTGAAGATGAACCTGTTATGAGAATTTTTAAATCAGGAACTTCATCTTTCAGAATTTTCAGGTTGATACCTATATCGGGGATGCGTTGGGCTTCGTCAATAAATAGCAACCCATAGCCTTCTGTCAGGGCTCTTAATCGTTTAAGATCCCTCGAAGAAAGAATATCAAGGTATTTACTCTGGTCTGCATTTATTTCAAGCGTTTTGAAGGGGTTGCCCGCAATGATTTCTTTGCATAAGGTAGTTTTTCCACATTGACGTGCACCATATACAATAATTACTTTGTTGCTGTGCTGTAATTTGTCTGTCAATACAGCTGATATCTGGCGTTTGTATGGCATATATTTTTTTTACAAAGATATAAAAAAATTATCAACCAACAAAATTAGAGCTAAAATTGCTTGTTAAACAACAAAATTAGAGCTAAAATTGCCGGTCAATCAACAAAATTCAAGGCAATTCATTGCGCCGATAAACAAATTTTGTAGCGGGAAGTGTTTGGCATTTGTTTGTTATTTGACATTTGTTTTTTGGAATTTGGTATTTTTCCATCTTCATGTATCTTCGTGTTTTCGTAGCCAAGAATTTGTATTTTTGTTAAACAATTAATATTAACACCATGGACGGCATATACAACAAAATACTGCATTGCAAAGAGCACGACATTCTTGCCGCACTCTGTATTGTAACCCGCACATCAGGCTCGGCACCGGGCAGGCCGGGCATGAAAATGCTCGTTTACGAAGACGGTAAAAGTGACGGCACCGTGGGCGGTGGCGCCATCGAAAAAGAGGTTATCGAAAAAGCCCGCGAAATAATGGAAACATCGGCGCCGGCCTACTTTAAGTTTAACCTTAAAAACGACCTTGGCATGGAGTGCGGAGGGGCTGCCGAGATATATATTGAACCCGTAAACCAGAAGAAGAAACTCTACATCTTTGGTGCAGGCCATATCGGCAAGGCCTTGTCGGGATTTGCCACAGAGCTGGGCTTCGATGTAACCGTTATTGACGAGCGCCCCGGCATCTTCGACAGTTACATTAAACCCGCTGTAAAAACTATGAATGTGCATTTTTCCGAAGCTATAGAGCAGATCAAATACGACAAGCGCTCGTTCTTTGTAATCGTTACCTATAAGCACGTTCATGACTACGATATCCTGAAACTTCTCTGCAACAAGCCCTATGCTTACCTGGGCATGATAGGCAGCAAGATAAAGGTCGAAAAAATAAGGAAAGAGCTGATAAAGACAAAACTGACCACCACAGCCATTGCCAATGCGATAGACATGCCCATTGGTATCAAATTCAATGCAATCACGCACACCGAAATTGCCATCAGTATCCTGGCCAAACTTATTGATGTGAAAAACAGTCAGTCGAGCGCTGTAGGCTGCCCCGCCTGAGGTTTATTTGTCTTTCCACACCCCATCCGCTTTGAGTAAATCAATCAAAGCAGCCAGGGCATTTTCCTTGTCAATATTTTTTTTCACGGCTTTTTTCCCTTTGTAAAGGTTAACCTTTCCGGTAGCCGTCCCTACATAGCCGTAATCGGCATCGGCCATCTCGCCGGGGCCGTTCACAATGCAGCCCATAACCCCAATTTTAAGCCCCTGAAGATGTTCCGTTGCCTCTTTGATACAGTGCAATGTGGCTTCCATGTCGAAAGAGGTGCGGCCGCAGGTAGGGCATGAAATATATTCCGTACGGCTGATACGCACACGACACGCCTGCATAATACCAAAAAGGGCGTTGACAACGGAAGGCAACAAGGCAGAAGGCACATCGGTATAAAATCCGTCGATAAGACGCTGCATCAGCAAGGGGGAAAAGCGCATAGTATAGCGTGCCAGCCATTTGTCGAAGTTTTTTTCGCGACACCGTACCCTAAGAAAAACCGGAGTGACCTTCTTTTTGGAATGCAACGTTTTTCGTAATGACTTTAAAAATTCAGGTAATCCTGGCCCTTCTTCAACGATTAGATTTTCGGCTCCTATGAAACCAATGTTTCCTGCGTCTGAAACAACGGCAAAGTCACCGGTGGCACGCCACATATACACAGAACTTTCAAAGGTCAGAAACGTTTTGCTTCTTGTAAAGTGTATGGCATCGGGAGAGGTTTGATTTCTGCCATACAATCCTGTAGTGGTGTTATAATGGAATATTTTTTTTATTGTAGTAGGCACAAGCGTTTCTAGTTTAATTACTATGCGGGGATTTTTCCCTGCGGCTATTGTATCCTGTATGGTGCTATCGGTAGAATGTACCGTTTGCCGTTCCGATTCAGAGCAAAGTCTGACTTCGTTTACCAGCAGGCG
>JAKIYU010000101.1 GCA_022708385.1 Bacteroidota bacterium
GCAATTTAAAAATTTCAAAGGAGACTTGTTGTCGGAAA
Source organism: Bacteroidota bacterium (assembly GCA_022708385.1). Classification (GTDB taxonomy): domain Bacteria; phylum Bacteroidota; class Bacteroidia; order Bacteroidales; family PXBB01; genus JAKIYU01. The sequence continues at coordinate 39 of JAKIYU010000101.1, forward strand.
TTAATATTCCCTGTAAAAAGGGTGCATGTTATGAAATTGCCGACATGAAGACAAAAGACAACATTTTAAACAAATGTCTGATTCTTGCTTTCAGTGCTGGCCGAACACTTCTCATAGACCAAAACATCACATATTTAATTAATCTTCTTGTGGCCTTGTTTGTGGTCGCATTAATTATATCTTACTGGATATACAAAAAGCCAGAAGTGATTGAAAAAGAAAAAGTCAATCTGTTCAAGTTTTTTAAATATGTGGCTTATGGTTTATATTTACTGCTTGCGGCAAATATAGTTTTTCTTTCCTTGTATTTCTTTCCCAATGCCGATGACCTCGGAATTACGCAGTACATTATCCGTTACGACAACCCAATTTTATCATTTTACCGGGATATTGACGGGAGATATTTTACAAATTTCCTGTATATGGCTCTCAATCCCCTTATTTATGGTTTACCTCCCTCTTTTTTCAGAATTATTCCCCTCTTACTATTTGCAGGTCTCTCGCATGCGGTTTATTTTTTAATAACAAAAATCAACTGTGGCAAAGAAAAATCGGACAATATGGCTCTGTCGGCCTTTATGGTTTTCATTTATGTTGTTTATGTGCGGAACTTCGTATCTGGCTTCTTTTATATGGGCACGTCCTATCATTACACCGTATTGCTGATAGTAAGCTGTTATTTGTTTAGTTCAGTGGTCAGTTTATGGCAAAGACCCTCTTTTAAAAATTCATTTACAGCCGGTATTTTTTTATTCCTTTTACATGGCACAAATGAATACAGTGTGATGCTCAGCACACCCTTGGTGCTTATTACAGTCTTTTTATTTTTCAGAAAATATAAGAGCAAACTGTATTATTTAACACCATTAATAATTATTTATACACTCACGCTCATTTTCATGGTTTCAAGTCCCGGCCACATTAACAGGATGACAACCGATGCTAGTCCGGAACTCATAAGTCAGCCGTTATGGGGAAGGTTGATGATTTCAATATATTCGAGCATTTTAATTAATTTGTGCGAACTCTGGAAAGCTTTTTTAAACCATACATTTTTAATACCTTTAACAATCCTGTTCCTTTGCTTTATAGTAAATAAAATACATTTTCATTTTTTAAAGTCCGTTAAAACCGGGCATTTATTACTCCTGGCAGCACTGGTCAATTTTTACATTATTTGTATTGTTCCACTGCCCTATTTTTATGCAGGTCTTTTCGGCAGATTTGCTGAAACGGATTCATACCAATTTCATAACATTACCTATTTCCTCTTCCTGTTCTTTAATTTGATTTTTATCACATTAATTTCACAGAAAAACTACCCTGTTATAGAAAGGCTAAGCCTGACTATAAAAAATAATGGTTTTGTTAAAGCCCTTATGGCAATCATTTTTATTTTTACATTTACAGGCCACCAGAAAGTTTTTAAAAACACGCTTTCAGATATAAGAAATAACAGGCTGGAGCTTTACTATAACGAAATTTCAGAAAGACACGAAAAACTTTACAAGCACAAAGACGCCGGTATTATTGTCATCCCTGAAATAAAAAACAAACCGCTCAGTATTTACAGTGGCATGGATTATTACAGTTGCAAAACATTTTTCGGGAAAGAAACCTTTTATAAATTTCTTTTTAAAGAATTTATTTTTTTGGATGTAAACGGGCAAGTTGTTTTCCGGTATAAAATGCTTGATGAACTGACGCAATTTAATGAAAAATTAAAACCTCTTATTGTAAGGAAGAAAAAATATGCAGAGGATTTTATTAAGTTTGTTAAAGCCTATTATCCCGATATAAAAACCAAGCCCGGTGAACGTACTGATTTCTATTTGATTGATTACGCCCTGAACTGTATTGACCACGGAAAAATGTATCAACTGGTTATTCTTGGAACGCCAGCCACAGTTGAACCTGAAATGTACAAGATTAAATACAACATTTGTGAATATGAAAACCGGCAACAACTTTTTACCGGAACGCTTGATTTGCCTGTGGTCCCAGGGGATTTTATTTTTATTAAAACATACCCTTTTGCTTTGGACTCATTGATATCAGATACGTCTTTGCAGGCTGATTTAATCAGGCGCGAGCCTTCTCTTGATGTTGAAATAACAGGCATTAGCAAATGTCCGTAAAACTTACCTAATTTCTGTCTGCCGCCCTTTTTCAGTTGCCGGTATACCTTCTTTCATCCATTGCGGCATGGATGCCTCTTTGAGGTAGTGATTAAAAAACTGAAACATACGCATGCTCAGGTCAATGCGGTTTTGCTTCTTCTCGAGGTTATGGGCATCGTTGTTATAATTGAGCAGCCAAACCGGTTTTTGCAGTCTTCTTAAGGCAAGAAACATTTCAATACCCTGCGACCAGGGTACAGCGCCATCGTTGTCGTTGGCCATTATTAGCAAAGGAGTAGTTACCTTGTCGGCATAAAAGAGCGGGGAGTTTTCGATATACAGGTCGCGTCGTTCCCAGAGAGATTTTCCAATACGACTTTGGCCGGCTTCATACTGATAAATCCTGTTAATACCCGATTCCTTACGAATAGCCCCGTAGGCGCTGGTCATATTAGATACAGGGGCGCCGGCCATGGCTGCTTTAAACACCTGCGTATGAGCAATGATGTAGAGCGTTTGGTAGCCCCCCCAACTCTGGCCATGAATGCCCAACCTGGCCTGGTCCACAAAACCGCTGTCGAGCAAAGCATAAACGCCGCTTAACACAATATTGAGGGCGCTCTCGCCGGGTTTGCCTATTTCATAAGTGATGTCGGGAACAAATATCAGATAGCCGTTGCTGTTGTAGAGCGGAAAGTTGATTACCGACCTGCTCGGAGAAACACTGTAATAGCTGTGCAGTGTTTGTGAAGTTTTTTCGTAAAAATAGGTAATCATGGGGTATTTCTTTTTGGAGTCGAAATCCTCCGGCTTATAGAGCAGGCCTTTTATTTCTTTTCCGTTAAAAGACCATTTCACCAACTCAACCTTACCCCAATTATATTCTTTCTGCTGCGGGTTTACATCAGATATTCGCGTAGGATTTTCGAAAAGGCGTTCGGTGTACCAGAGGTCAGGAAACTCCGTATAAGTTGACTTCCGGAAAATAAGAGCGTGTGCCTTACGGGCTTTTTGCAAAGAGCTAAAACGGCAATCACCCCGGAGCAGTAATTTAAATTTTTTCCTGTCGTTAAGACTGATGCTGTAAAAGCCTTCTTCCATGGTATCTTCATTAACAAATTTCACAATGAATTCCTGCTGGGGGTCAATGCACCAGGCATCATCATCCAATTTCTGATACCTGTTCACAACCTTACCCTGCACTCGGCCTTCCGTGAGGTTCACAGGGGGTTCTTTTCCCTGCAGGTCGAAAAGCCAAACATCGTATTTGCTGTAAATCAACACGGCTTTATCGTCCTTTGTCCAGCCGGCAATACCACAGGGAGGTGTGGGGCCCGGGTTATCGAAGTCATCGTCATAAAAAACCGACAAGCCTTTGGGTGTCAGAATGTTATGTGTGTTTTCGGATGTATTGAAAAAATACCATAAACTGTCGGTATCTTTATAATAGGCTACATACCTTCCATCGGGCGACATAGAAGGCGAGAAAAACATTTTTTCAAGAATTTTCTTTTTTTGTCCGTTGCTGACATTAACAACATAATAATCTTTCCTGGGGCGCGCTTCCCACGAAGCTTGGAGCTCATAAGGCAAAGCAGAAGAGCCGAGTGCCACGGCGCCATTGTTCTTTTTAAACAACTGAATATCAGGCATGCTGTCGCTTGCAAGAGGGTAAATCAAGCCAGTGCCCGGATAATAAACATTAAGATAGCTTTTCTTCTTATCCTTTTCAAGTTCCGCCAGTTGCTGGCTCATAAGCCTGCTATCGGTCCACGCCCAGATGTCGAGCGACACTTTATCCTCATCAGGTATGCTGTCCTTAGGTAATGGCGCTACATAAGGGCACACACTGAAGTACAACCTGCTGTTGTCGTCGGAGAAATACATTTTCTCGTGCGGACTTACCACATAGTGGGCGGGTAATACTTTTAATACAGAATCAGCTATCAACACGGCCTGTTGTAATTTTGCGGACATATAATACAAAGTAAACACCTTGTCGTCAGCTGTATCTTTCGAAAAGATAAAAGCCACCTGTCTTCCATCACCGCTCAGAGCAATATTACGCACTTCTCCCTCAGAACTGAAGACCGTGTTGGTTTTTCCCGAAGCGGTATTGTACATAAAAACTTCGGATATAAGCATAGAATCGCCCGTATATTGCGCATAAACTATGCAACTGCCATCTTTGCTTATGGTATAATCGCAAACAGAAGGAATGGTGGTATAATTGTCTTTATCGGGCCTGGCAAGCACAAGGTCGTAGGTTTTTATTTTGTTTTTTTTACTTTTATTTTCTGTTTTGGTTGAATCTTTTGCTTTTTCCTCAGTTTCGAGAGCAAAAGCAAACCATTCTGAAGGCTCATCGGGAAGTTGAAAAGATTTTAAACGGGGGTATTTGAATAAGTTGCCTGATTTAAGGAGAATAATTCCCAACGAGTCTTTGGGCATTTGTTCTTTCTTTTTTTTGGCATAGCGGGCTACTCTCAGGCTGTCCTCCTGGGGTTTGATTTTAAAAACAGCATAGGTGCTTCCCGGACTAAATTTGGCTCCATAAGCGCGTGGTACAGTGATAAAAGCGGTATCTTTTACAGCTTTAATCTTTAATTCACCATCTCCCCAATAAGGGTTAACTTCATAAGTCACCCATTGACCGTTGTCCGAAATACTTGGATTGTCTAGGGTATTAAAATATATGTAATCGTCAGGCTGCAGCACTTTTTTTACCTGAGCTGAAGCAAACAGAGCCCATAAAATTAAGGCTGCAGAGAGAAGAAATTTAAATCGGGTTTCAGAGTGCATTTTATTCAGTATCAAAGGGAATTTTATTATTCAGAGGTGTAATATCAGAAATTTTTAGTTATATAGTAATTTTATTTTTCAGGAACTGTCCGGTATATGAATTGCTGCACTTTACGAGGTCTTCGGGTGTTCCTTCAAAAACCACGTAGCCTCCCTCATCGCCACCTTCCCTGCCAAGGTCGATAACCCAGTCGGCGCATTTTATGATGTCGGGGTTATGCTCAATGATGATTATGGAGTGGCCATTATTCACCAGTCGATCGAGGGCAATATATAATTTGCTGATATCGTGAAAATGAAGGCCTATAGTGGGTTCGTCAAAGATAAACAGGTGGGGGTCTTCATTGAAGTCACTGGAGAGGAAAGAAGCCAGCTTAATGCGTTGTGCTTCGCCACCGCTGAGTGAGCTCGACGACTGCCCGAGGTGCAGATATCCCAGGCCGACATCAATCATGGGTTGCAGTTTTTCTATAACGCGGTCGTGAATGCTTTTAGCAGGTAGCGATTTAAAATAAGCCATGGCTTCATCCACTGTCATGTCAAGGATTTCCGAAATATTCTTCCCGAAATATTTCACTTCGAGGATTTCATTTTTAAATCGTTTTCCGCCACAGCTCTCACATTTAAGTTTTATATCGGCCATGAACTGCATGTTTACGGTGACTTCGCCTTCGCCTTCACATTCTTCGCAGCGCCCGCCGGGCACATTGAAAGAAAAGAATCCGGGTTTGTAGCCGCGTACTATAGATAATTTCTCGTTTGAGAATATGCCCCGAATATCGTCGAAAATCTTCAGGTAGGTTGCAGGATTGGAGCGCGACGACTTGCCTATAGGGTTCTGGTCCACAAGTTCAACATGCTTAATAACGGTATTGTCGAACGTCAGGCTGCGGTGCCTGCCGGGTTTATCTGCATAACCGGTAAGCTGTTTTTTAACGGCATTGAAGAGTATTTTACGCACCAGAGTTGTTTTTCCGGAACCACTCACACCCGTAACAACAGTAATAATGCCCAAAGGTACCTTTACATCAATATTTTTCAGGTTGTTTTCGGCAGCTCCTGCAATGCGGATACATTCTTTCCATGTACGGCGTTTTTCGGGGATATTTATAGCCATGCTACCGTTAAGATAACGGGCTGTGAGTGTATTGGCCTTAAGCAATTTTTCGTAAGTTCCTTCAAATACAATTTCACCGCCAAATTGTCCGGCCATTGGTCCGATATCAATAATATGGTCGGCTGTACGAATTATTTCCTCCTCGTGTTCCACCACAATCACCGTATTACCGATATCTCTAAGCCTTTTCAAAACACCTATCAGGCGGGCAGTATCCCTGGGATGCAGGCCAATGCTGGGTTCATCAAGTATATACATGGCGCCAGTAAGGTTGTGCCCTAGTGATGTAGAGAGGCTTATACGTTGCGATTCGCCACCCGAGAGGGTATTGGACAACCTGTTAAGCGTAAGGTAACCCAGCCCTACATCTTTGAGATAGGTAAGCCGGTCGTGTATTTCGGTAAGCAGCCGTCGGGCTACTTTATAATCGAAATCGCTCAGTATCAGCGTATCGAAAAAACTGAGTAATTCCGAAACGGGCATAAGCACCAAATCCACAATCGACCTGCCATTGATTTTTACATAGGCGGCATCTTTCCTCAGGCGCGTACCCTTGCATTCGGGGCAGGTGGTCTTGCCTCTGTAGCGGGCTATAATGATGCGGTACTGGATTTTGTAGCTTTGTTTTTCGGCGTAACTAAAAAAATCGTTTATACCCAGCAGGTCGCCATTGCCATGCCACAAGAGTTGTTTCTGGTCAACAGTTAGCTCGTTATAGGGCGTATGAACAGGGAAGTGATACTTATAAGCTTTCAGGATAAAGTCATTTTTCCACTCCGAAAGCTTCTCGCCTACCCAGCAGGCAACGGCATTGTCGTAAAGCGACAGGTCTTTGTTAGGCACCACCAGGTCCTCGTCAATGCCTATTACTGAACCGAAGCCTTCACAACGGGTGCAGGCACCGTAAGGGTTATTGAAGCTAAAAAAATTGGGAGAAGGTTTGACAAAGGTAATTCCATCAGCTTCAAACTTATTGGAGAAATGCACCTTTTCTTTAAAACCATCCGCTTTTTCGACATCTATCATGCAGGCGCCCTGTCCTTCGTAAAATGCAATTTGTACTGAATCGGCCAGCCGCGACCTGAAATCCACATCGCATTGTTTAACGGTTATTCTGTCCACCACTATGCCTTCCACCTTTTTACAGTATGTTCCGAAGCTTTGCTGGATATCGCTTAGCTTGACTATATTGCCTTCAGCCAGTACACGTGTATAGCCCTGTTTAATAAGCAGGTCTATGTATTCGCGAGAAGCCGTATCGTCAACCAGTTTCACCGGGAAAAGAACCAGCAAGCGTGTGTCTTGCTCAAGGCGGCAGGCATAATCCACCACATCGCTCACACTGTGTCTTTTGACTTCATTGCCCGAAACTGGTGAGTAGGTTTTGCCAATACGTGCATAGAGCAGTTTAATATATTCGTAAATCTCTGTTGAAGTGCCAACAGTAGAGCGTGGGTTGCCTGTCCGCACCTTTTGTTCGATGGCAATGGCAGGTGCCAGCCCCTGTATGTAATCCACCTCGGGCTTGTCCATTCGTTGCAGGAACTGCCTTGCATAAGAGCTCAGGCTCTCCACATAGCGGCGCTGGCCCTCGGCATACAAAGTATCGAAAGCCAGTGTGGATTTCCCTGAACCCGACAAGCCGGTAATGACCGTTAATTTAAAGCGGGGTATGGCCAACGAGATATTCTTCAGGTTGTGCATCCGGGCCCCTTTAATCACAATAAAATCTCTGGTATCAACTTTGTCAATGGATGTCGTCACTTCAGTCTTTCTTTAAAACGTCAAAATTAATATAATCTCCATTCAGAATTTTTAAAATCTTTGTAATAAATCCAAAGTGAAAATTGCAAATATTTGTAACAAATCCAAGGTATAAATCCTGAAAATTTGTAATGAATCCAAAGTAAAAATTTATAAACATTTTACCTTTCCACACCTTTCATTTCCCTAAAGGGTTTGGGTGGGCAGTATCGGTTTTCTAACCCACGAGTTAACCCATAGGATTTTAAACGCAAATGAGTCAGGTGGTGTGCTGTTTGGGCTAAAGCCCTTTTGTTGTGTATTTTCATAGCGACGGGCTTAAGCTTAAGCCCGCCGCTATGAAAACCGCTCCTATATTGGGCTTTAACCCCACCTGTCCCACAACAATATTTAACCTTCTCTAAGAGGCCATCACAAAAACTAATATAGAAAGCCCAATGTCAAAAATTTGCCGTACCTTTGCAGCTCTATCATTTTATTACATAACATCATCCAATATTTTTTTGGTTAGTCTTATAGTGCTGAATGATATCCCAACTTAATCAAAAAAAACATGGAAACATTCGATGCATTAGGCTTAACGCCTGAAATTCTGGCCACACTAAAGGCCATCAACTTTACCACCCCAACCCCAATCCAGATCAAAACCATACCTGTGATGCTCGAAAACGCGCACGATGTCATAGGGCTGGCCCAAACGGGTACCGGAAAAACGGCTGCTTACGGCTTACCCATCATTCAGTTAGCCAACCTTTACGAAAAGCATGTACAGGCGCTTATACTGTGCCCCACGCGCAAGTTGTGCATGCAGATAACCAAGGACATGGACAGCTACAAAGGCGCCAACAAGCACTTCAAATCGGTGGCCGTTTATGGCGGGGCCAATATACTCAC
>JAKIYU010000102.1 GCA_022708385.1 Bacteroidota bacterium
GTGCAACCCAATTCGGCTTTTTTTAATATGATGATAGGCAAGTGTCTCCTGGCGCTTGAAAATTATGAAGACGCCATAAAATATTTTGAGGCAGCCAAACGTATCGACCCCAGAGTAAGTAAAGACCTGCCTTTCCAGGCCGGGCTTGCTTATCAGAAAATAGGAGATATAGATAATGCCCTTAAAAATTATAATAATTACGTCTCTTCACTTTCACCAACATTGCTGAGGCGTGATGTGCTTATAATGGACTATATTAATTCTTGCCTGCGTGCAAAAGAAATGATGGCATCCCCTGTAAATGCCAAAATAATAAAACTGGGACAAAATATTAATTCCGATTACGATGATGCTTCTCCCGCCCTTACTCCCGATGGTAAAACCCTTGTTTTTACTTCACGGAGGGTGGCCGATGGTATTGAAAAACTAAATACTGACGTGAACCCCTATAACGACAAGATGTACATTTCAAAATGGGATGCGACTAAAAATACATGGGATGTGGCACAACCTGCTGGCGAAGAAATCAACTATCAGGGACATATCGGCAGCCTGAGCCTTTCTCATGATGGTAAAACCATGTTTATTTTTAAAAACATTCCAGAAGAAACAAACAGCGGCGATATCTTTATTTCTGAATTGCTGACCGATGGCAAGTGGACTAAACCTGTAGGCATTGGTAAACCGGTTAATTCTTCCTATTTCGAAAGCTCCGCATGTCTGTCTCCTGACGGCCAGGTGCTTTATTTTGTCAGTGAACGCAAAGGCGGCTTTGGTAGCGCCGATATTTTTCGCAGCCACCGTTTAACAGCTAACAAATGGAGTACGCCTGAAAATCTTAAAGGTGTGATTAATTCCGAATATGATGAACTGGGAGTTTACATACACTCTGATGGGAAAACCCTCTATTTTTCTTCAAATGGCCACGACAATATGGGTGGTTACGATATATTTATGAGCACACTTGAAGAAGGTGTGTGGTCTCAGCCTAAAAACCTTGGCTATCCTATTAATTCAACCTTCGATGAAAAACATTTTATCCTTTCTGCCGATGGAAAAACAGCCTATATGTCGAGTAACAGGGACGGTGTGTATGATATTTATCAGGTGGATATGTCCAACTACGCATCAAAGGAACCGGTTAAAGTTGTTACGCAGTATGTCACAGAAGCCGGCCAGATTCCCTCTGCCGCAGTTAATGCTGGTGAAAAACCTGCAAAGAAAAAAGCTGAAACAGAAATATCGGTTTACAACGATTATAATGACGAAAAAGTAGCCACTTTTAATCCCTCAAATACAGGCGACTTCATTTTGAAACTCAAAGCTAATGAAACCTACTCCATCAGTATTATTAACAAGGACGAACAGAAGATAGTTGCCAGTGTTAAAACAAACGAAAGTGGCGAATATAACCTTAAAATAAGCCAAAGCGAAGAAATTCTGGTAAGTATTGAAAAAAATTGGAAAAATGCCATTCTTCGCATAAAAATGATTAATAAATAGTTGATTTACTTAATATAATTGTATTTTATTGGCAACGAAAACGCACATTGTGCGTCTTTAGCCTGCAAAATACAAGCAATGATTTTATTTAGCCGCATAGGTATCACAACATTGCTTTTCCTCTTGCTTGAAACTTTGTTCGGACAGGTGGTTATTAATGAATTTTCATGCTCAAATTTAAATGCTACTGCTAATAATTACGGCGATTATGATGATTGGATTGAATTGTATAATGCCGGCAGTTCAGGCGTTAATCTTGCAGGGTATTATCTGAGCGACGACAATACGAATCCCACCAAATGGCAATTTCCTGCAGGTGTTTCTATAAGCGCAGGGGGTTTTCTTAAAATTTGGGCTTCCGGCAGAGATGAATTCAGTGGCGGTCATATTCATACAAATTTTAAACTGGGGCAAAAGAAACCTAATCCTGAATATATTGTTTTTGCTGATGCCGGAGCCAATATTCTTGAATCTTATAACCTGTTTGATTATACTACCCAGAATAATCACTCATACGGAAGAACTACCAACGGGGCTTCAACCTGGTCGGTTTTTACGGCACCAACCCCGGGTGCATCAAACAATGCTTCCACACCCTATCTGAAATATGCCGATAACCCGGTATTCAGCATAAACAGCGGCTTCTATACCGGGAGTGTATCTGTTTCAATAACTACAACTGAACCTAATGCCGTAATCCGTTACACCACCAATGGCAACGAACCCACAACCTCTTCAACAGCCTATACAACACCGATTAGTGTTTCTTCAACCACTGTGATTATAGCCAAAGTATTCAGCAACAATTCACAGGTATTGCCGAGCCTGTATGATTTCAATACGTATTTCATTAACGCTAATCATACAGTACCTGTGGTTTCCATTGCGGGTACCGGTGTGGCGGATTTGCTAAACGGCTCTTACAATGCGCCCAAAGGGTGTGTAGAATATTTTGAGGGTGGCACCTCCAAAGCAAAAGTAACCGGTGAGTTTAACAAGCATGGAAACGACAGTTGGGCGTACAATCAGAGAGGATTTGATTTTATCTCTAGGGATGAATTTGGCTATGGTGATGCCCTTAGGTATAAAATATTTGCAGCAAGTCAGCGTAAGAATTTTCAAAGACTGATTTTTAAACCGGCTGCCAACGACAATTATCCTTTCGAGAATGGTGCCCATATCAGGGATGCGTATGTGCACACCCTCTCACAACGTGGCAATATGGAACTTGATGAGCGTATCTATGAACCCTGTGTTCTCTATCTCAACGGGCAGTACTGGGGCGTGTATGAAACCCGTGAAAAAGCCGATGACCACGATTATACCGATTATTACTTTGAACAAGATAAATTTCATTTGTATTATCTCAAGACTTGGGGTGGCACATGGTCGGAGTATGGAGGCAATGCAGCACAGAGCGACTGGGACGCTCTGAGAAACTATATAATGAGTAATAATATGGGCATTCCGGCAAATTATACCTATGTGGAAGGAAAGCTAAATCTTTTGAGCCTTATAGATTATTTCATCATTAATACCCACACGGTATGCAAAGACTGGCTTAACTGGAATACAGCCTGGTGGCGCGGCACTGACCCAGCAGGACAACAACAGAAATGGCGTTATACACTTTGGGATATGGATGCCACTTTTGGGCATTATATCAATTATACAGGCATTCCTGATATAGGGCCAACAGCTGACCCCTGTTACGGTGAAAACCTGCCTAATCCCGGAGGCCAGGGTCATACTGATATAATGAAAAAACTGATTGATGAAAGCCCTGCATTCAAACAGCTTTATCTCGACAGGTACATGCACCATCTCAGTGGTATTTTACAATGCGATACCATGCTGACTATTCTCGATGAACTTATAAACCGCATTCAACCCGAAATGCAGGCACAGATAAATAAGTGGGGCGGTAACTACAACACATGGCAAAACAACGTGCAGGCGGTAAGGGATTTCATTCTGCAAAGGTGTGCCTTTATCAATCAGGGATTAGTCGATTGTTATGATATCTCAGGGCCTTATAATGTCATGTTCAATGTCAATCCTGCGGGGGGAGGTACCATTAAGCTTAATGCCAATACCATTGCAGCATATCCCTATACCCAACAGTTTATGGGAGGGGTGCTCAACAACCTTGAGGCTGTACCTGCGTCAGGTTATGCCTTTGACCATTGGGAAATACTGCACGATACGCTCAGCCCGAATAATCTAACTGCGGCTGTTACTGTTACGTTCGATGGTACTGATACGGTAATAGCACATTTTGTACAGGTAGCCAATCCAAGGACAATTGTATATAAGGTTGAACCACTAGGAGCCGGCACAATATCAATTAACAGTTTTACTCCGGCTGCTTACCCCTGGAGCGCCATTTATGCCGATGGAGATGTTGTTAACCTGTCAGCTACTGCCGGAACCGGATATGTATTTTCGCATTGGACATTGCTCAATCATACCATTCTTCCATCTGCCATAAATCCTATAGGAAGTTTTAACGTAGCTTCCAACGACAGTGTGATTGCCTGGTTTACACCTGTGCAACAACCCGAAACACTCCACCTTGTCGTTTCCGTTGAGCCCCCCTATGCAGGATATGTCCTGCTTAATAATGCCACAACAATTGATTTCAACTATGCTACAACCTTTAATATCCCTACTCAAATAATACTCAAGGAATCGCCTAAAAGCAATTTCGTGTTTTCTCATTGGGAAGTTGACAATCATGTGCTTTTTCCCAATAATTTAACATCTGATGTGAGCTTTATGTTAACTCAAGATGAACACGTCGTGGCTTATTTTAATGAGCAGGAAGTTTCAGTTTTTCTGCCTGCCTCTTTCTCGCCAAACAGCGACGGCCTCAATGATGTATTTGCTGTGAAAGGTGCTTCTGAACTCGACTATTGCGAAATATACCTGTACAATCGTTGGGGTCAGTTGATTTTTAAGGCTTCGGAACCCAATTTTTCATGGGATGGCATGTTTAAGGGAGAACTTTGCCCTATGGATGCCTATTCCTATCTTATTATTTATTCACTGGAAGGTTCAGACCTGAAACATTATGCTTATGGCAGTGTGTTGTTGTTGAGGTAATGAGCCAATGGGTGAGATATAGCTTCAAATCATTTTAATTGTAATAAAACTCGTTGGGTTTTCTTTTGTAAAGGGGAAACATCCAGCTGGCTTTTATGCCGAAGAATAAATCGAGGCGTTTTTGTGTGTCTTTTCCCATCAGGTCGTAGTCGTAGTTGCGGCGCGATTGTGTAAAGGCCTGTGTGAATTCGAAACCGGCCCTGAAATTATACAACCTTTTATCGCTGAAGTGGGTATAGCCTATAAATTCTGAAAGCGCAGGTCCGTTAGCAAGTTTGTCATAGCCTTTACGATAATCTCCCTTGAGTTGCGGTACAGTGTTTCCCGGGTTTTCAATACGTATTTTATGTTGCAAAAAGCCTGCACCTGCTATAATTGTCAGGCCGGAGTTGGGATTGTCGTTAAAAACCGGGATTATTTTTCCTGCTTTACCGAAAAACGAAAACCCGCGCTCATACGTGCGTACATCGGCATACATACCATCGCCGTCGATAATATAATCGCCTTGTGTTTTAAGCAGATGAAAAAGACTGTCGTATTTAATCTTTTGGCCAAAAATAAAGGACCCTTCTGCAAGAAAAAAATAGTTGGTTTTTGTTTTTAAAAAGAAACCGCCTCCAACGTTCCCATTTGAACCATAGCGTTTGGCCATATCACCGGCGGGTAATTCCCATGAAAAATGACCGGAAAATCCGGGTATTACTTTTCTGCTGTCGCTGATATTGTCTTGTGCTTTTAAAAAACAATGAGTAAAAAGAAAAAAATATATAATGAAAAAATAAATTTTTTTGCCCATACAATTTTGAATAAACCCTTTTAACGATAAAACATCAAATAAATTTTTAGAGTGTCCTGTAAATTTTTCTAATCATATCTTATGGCATTAACCGGTGAAATTCTGCTGACAATAAGGGCAGGAAGAATTATTATAAGAAGGCAGCAGATAATTGTGCCGATATTTAATAAGAGAATATGAAAGAAATCAATATTTACGGGCACCTCTGAAATAAAATAAGATTCTTTGGGTAAGGTAATAATGCCGAAATAATGCTGAATTAAACACAGGGTTATGCTGATAATATTGCCCCAGAAAAGGCCGCGGATTAGAATGGTAAAGGCAAAAAAGAAAAATATTTTGCCGATTGACATATTGCTTGCTCCCATAGCTTTGAGAACACCTATCATATTGGTGCGGTCGAGGATAATAATGAGCAGGGTTGTAATCATGTTGATACAGGCGATAAAAATCATTATTACAAGTATGACAACGGCATTGACATCAAGTAAGCTTAACCAGTCGAAGATAGGGGCGTAAATTTCTTTTATGGTGCGGGATTGAAGTTCAAAATCAATGTTAGAGTCAATTGTGTTGTTAATATAATCGACATTTTTAAAATCATTAACAAACACTTCAATGCCAGAAACCTGTTCGGGTGTCCAGTCGTTAAGTTTTTGAATGTGTTTGATATCGGCAAAAATAAAAACCTTGTCAATTTCCTCCAGACCAGTGTAATAAATTCCGCAAACCTCAAGCGAGCGCACTCTGGGCGGATCCTGAATAAACCATATCTGAATCTTATCTCCTTTTTTTATTTCGAGCAGGTTGGCTATAGTAGATGAAATTATTGTTTTGTTGGACGATGTGCTGTCTTCAATGTTGAAGGAAGAACCTTCAATTATTTTACCTTCGAGATTTTGCCAATCAAAATCTTTGTCAATGCCCTTTACAACTGTGCCTTGAATCTGATTTTCGGTTTTGATGATACCGTATTTCAAAGCAAAAACCTGTGTGTGCTTAATTTCAGGGTTATTTTTAAGAATTTCTAAACTTTCATTGTTTTTGTTAATGGGTTTAGATTCAAGCGACAGGTTGTTGTCGAAATTATTTATTTGTATATGGGCGCCAAAGTCAATAACCTTTTGTGCAATTTCATTCTGAAAGCCTGTAACAATAGCTACGGCAATTATCATAACACTTAACCCAAGTGCTACACTGAGAATGGCAATTAAAACGGCATTTTTCGAAAAACTGCCCCTGCTTTGCGCTTTTGTAATCTTTTGTGTAACGAAATATTCTAATTTCAAAGTAAAAGTATTAACATCTGCAAAAATATAACTAATTTTGAAATGCAAACCTGCCTCATTTTATTTATAAAAACACAATGTAAACATGAATAGAATTTTTTTGTTTGCCGCCATTCTGGGATGTTTTTCAATAAGCAATGCCCAGCAGAAAGACAATATACTTTACAGAACAATTACAAAAGATGATGTGAAAACAGGTGCTGAATGCACCGCACAGTATTTTCCGATGCTTAAAGGTAAACGAATTGCCATCTGTTGCAATCAGACTTCGATGATTGGGAAGGCGCACCTTGTTGATTCATTGATTAAGGCGGGTTTCGACGTTAAAAAAGTGTTTGCACCCGAGCATGGTTTCAGGGGAGATGCTGAAGCCGGTGCCATTATTGGCAACTATACCGACAAACAAACAGGTTTACCTGTGATATCTTTATACGGCAAGGATTATAAACCTAAAGCATCCGATTTAAACGATGTGGATGTGGTTATTTTTGATATACAGGATGTGGGCGCCCGGTTTTACACATATATTTCAACAATGCACTATGTGATGGAAGCCTGTGCGGAAAATAAAAAAACATGTCTGGTGCTCGACCGTCCTAATCCCAATGGCTTTTATGTTGACGGCCCTGTTCTTGAAAAAGAACTTAAATCATTTATTGGTATGCACCCTGTTCCTATAGTTCACGGGATGACAATAGCAGAGTATGCCCAGATGATTAACGGTGAAGGCTGGCTTAAAAACGGTATTAAATGCGATTTGAAATTTGTTAAGGTTGATAATTACAACCATACCTATTTTTATATTCTGCCTGTTAAGCCTTCACCCAATCTGCCTAATATGAATGCTGTGTATCTTTATCCCTCTTTATGCCTTTTCGAAGGAACGGTTATGAGCATAGGGAGAGGTACTGATAAACCATTTCAGGTTATCGGTCATCCCGATTTTAAAATTGGCACTTATACATTTACACCCGAAAGCCGCCCCGAAGCAAAGGAACCACCCTGTATGGGCAAAAAGTGCAAAGGTTACGACCTTACTGATTTTGCAGAGCTTTTTATTAAAAACTATAAACAGATTTACCTTTTCTGGCTAATGGGTGCATATGAAAATATGCCCAATAAAGACAAGTTTTTTAACAGCACATTTGATAAACTCGCAGGTACGGCACTTCTTAAAAAACAGATAATAGAAGGAGTTAAAGAAGAAGATATAAAGAAAAGCTGGCAGCCTGCATTGGATAATTTTAAAAAAATACGTAAGAAATACCTGTTATACACCGACTTTGAATAAATCATTATGAAGAGAATATTTGTTTTTATTGTTAGTATATTGTTTTGTTGCCTGATACACGCGCAGGTTACAATACACGTCACAAGCGTACCGCGGTATTATACACCTTTAAATGACACCCTGTTTCTTTCGTCAAGTATTAACAACTGGGATACGGCCAATGTGCAATACATGCTGCTTAAACAAACGGATGGCACATATAAGGTTGACATTACGGCATCACCCGGTACAACAGTAGAATTTAAATTTACAAGAGGTAGTTGGAGTAATGTTGAAACCATGCTCAATGGCACGTATCTGCCAAACCGTTCATTCACTTATGTGTCAGGTCAAACCATAACATGCCAGATTGAAAATTGGCAGGATATGCTTGGTTGGCATACTTCAACCGGTAATACGTATATACTCGACCTCGATTTCCAAATGTCTCAGCTTAACCGCATGCGCCGGATTTGGGTCTATCTGCCGCCCGATTATTTTTCCACCAGTAATGCCTATCCGGTTGTTTATATGCACGATGGTCAAAACCTGTTCGATAATGTTTACGCACCTTTCGGGGAGTGGAATGTGGACAGTACTATGGAGGCGATTTTTAACCAGTTCTCGCCCTCGGCTATTATTGTGGGCATTGATAACGGTGGCCTGGAAAGGATGAACGAATATTCTCCCTGGGTTAATATTCAGTATGGGGGTGGCGATGGA